>WTAW01000362.1 GCA_013139435.1 Candidatus Aminicenantota bacterium
AATTATCATTTCTCCTGAATTATCCAGGTTCTTTGCTCAATGAAGAAATATAGTCTATATCATAGTGTTTATAAAGGGTCAATCTCTCTGATGAGACAACCTGTGGAATCAGTGAGATGCACGAGAATACCGGTGGCCCTCATGAAGAATTTCAATTTTATAACTGGGTGTTATAAGATTTATAGGGTTCTTTCCTCGAATGGACCGAAGAAAAGAATTGCGAACAAACAGAAAAGAGCCAGACGCCTTGTTAAATCAGGGAAATCTTCAAGATTTTCTGTATCTCTGTGAAGTGCCTGTTGAGCGTAAAAATCTTACAGTCGAATCCCTGCGCAATCACAGCAATATAACAGTCGAGCAGATGAATGGTTTTACCTCTCTTTTTCAGATCATACGCGAGTTTACCAGCCTTAATCCAGCTGTCCTCTTTTTGATCGATGATTTGAAAAGCATCAAGAAAATCTCTGATAATAGAAATGTGCCAAATGTCAACAAATATAGTGCATATTATTCACACAAACAATATATTAAATAATGTGCAAAACATATATGTGTAAGTTGAAATCGTTCCATCGGTGTCGGCAATAATGGATAAGCCATGCCTATGCGTTCATTCCCTTTTGACAAAAATTTCTTTTCAAAGATATAATCAGTTGTCATTTCATGTGTCTTCAATACATCCATTAGGGATAGAGGAGGAATCATGCGCAATCATTTAAACCCTAAATTATTTGTGTTTTTTATTTTTATCTGTGCTGCTTATTTTTTAAGCTTCATGGCGTGCACGCAAAAGCCCGAATCTGCTGATTTGGTGCTGCTCAACGGGGATATCTGGACGGTGGATGAGGCCATCCCTACAGCGAAAGCGTTGGTTGTAAGAGATAATGCGATCACGGCAGTGTGTCAGAGTGATGCGAAAGCGGAAAGGTACATCGGCGATGAGACGAAGGTTATAGATCTAGAGGGTCAGTTTGTGACGCCGGGAATCATCGACGGTCATGTCCATTTTAACCGGGCTGGTGGGTTGATTCTCGATGCGAATCTGATGACTGTGTCTGATGAGGATGGATTGTGCAAGGAGATCGGCCGCGTGGTTGGGATTCTGGATGATGGAGAGTGGATAACCAGAGGCCTTTGGGGGGCTTATGAGCAGTGGGCCCTGGGTGATGCCGGTGTGGAAGGTTCCGAGAAAGCCGAGCCGTGGCGTCCCAATCGTTCCATGATCGACGATTTGACGCCCAACAACCCCTGTTTCCTCTGCCGTTTTGATTATAAGGAATGGCTGGCCAATACAGCTGCCCTCAAAGCTGCAGAGCTAGAGGGTGGGAAAGTCAAGGGAATGATTCTCGATAAAGATGGAAAATCTACAGGAGTTGTTCTCAGGCCATCGCCTGCCTTTGATAAAATGCAGGTTACTCTTGCGGAACATCCAAAATCCCAGAACAGGCTCTTAAATGAAAACCGTGCTGCCCTTAAAGCCTTGAGGGAATCGGGTATCGTCGAGATTCATGATATTGCCCGACCGGACCAAACAAAACGTTTTGTCGAACTTCAGGAGAATGGTGAGTTGACCTGCCGGGTGTGGTTGAGGCCGGATCTGTCACGCGGTGCGGAGTTGAAGGAAGCGGGCCTCACAATGGGCCTCCATCCGAAGACCAAGGAAAAAGATACATGGCTTCGTTATGGGGCACTCAAGGGATACATCGACGGCATTATGGGAACGCATGGTGCGCTGTTTTTTGAACCTTATGATGACCAGCCCGACAATTACGGGCACTGGCGAAGGCACACTTCCGATGATCCCGAGTCTAAAACACGGAACATGGAGAAGATGTACAACCTGATTAAGGTGGGCGTCGAAGGCGGATTTGTGCCCAATGTGCATGCGATCGGGACAAGAGGCGTGGCAGAGATGCTCGATCTTTATGAACGATTGCACAGCGAAAGCGTGGATTTGACGGGATTTCGGGTGATTCACGCCCAGGTTATCCGGCCGCAGGACTTTCCGCGGTTTAATGCTCTTGGAGTGATCGCTGAAGTCAATCCCTATCATATCTCTGATGACATGCGTTGGATGGAGGAGAGGATCGGTCATGAGCGCTGTAAAGGTGCCTATGCATTTAAATCGTTGCTGGATAATGGTGCCATGTTGAGCTTTGGCTCGGATTGGCCGGGAACGAGTGTGGCCCTCTACCACATGCATCCGAAGTATCTGATTTATGCGGCAGTGGCGCGGAAGACTCTGAAAGGGACTCCTGAGAAAGGCTGGTTTCCGGAGCAGAAAATCTCAGTGGAAGAATCCATCAAAGCATTCAC
Source organism: Candidatus Aminicenantota bacterium (assembly GCA_013139435.1). Lineage (GTDB taxonomy): Bacteria > Acidobacteriota > Aminicenantia > Aminicenantales > Aminicenantaceae > WTAW01. The sequence continues at coordinate 2,317 of WTAW01000362.1, forward strand.
CATCAACAATGCGATTGCAGCCTTTGAGGGTGATATCCGTGGCTCCATCGAGGTTGGAAAGCTGGCAGACCTCACAGTCTTCGATAAAAATCTGATCGAGATTCCGGAGGCAGACATCCTGAAAACAGAAGTGACCTACACGATTGTAGATGGCAAGGTGGTTTTCGAGAGATAATAGCCCAACATATCTCAAAGCCCACACTATTATCGGGCCGTTCGGGGAGCGGACCCTTCATTGTTCACCGATGTGGTCCATTCGGGGGATGGACCCTACATTTCAGTCACTTTGATGCGGCCGGAGATGGCGATGCTGATTTTGTATTGTCCATGAGAATTTGTGATCGTGATCGAGGCTAGATTCGAGACTGTTCCCCTAGGGTGAAAGATGGGGGAGTTGTTGGCTGCGATTCTCACTCCATCGAGAAAACTCCGTTGTTCGGTTTTCCATTCACCATTGTGTTCGTCGAATTTTTCAAGCATATAACTGTTTGACTCGAAGCTCACTTTATATTTCATCCCTTTATAAATGGCCTTGTAACGCGCATAATTCAAACGCGAATAAATTTCCCATGTTGCCTTTTTTAGTTGATACTTGGGTGCCTGATTTGAAAAGGAATAGGAAAAGAGCGCGATGATAAGGCCTAAAATTGTGATGGATATAACAACTTCGATGAGTGAAAAGCCGCGTATGCGCTTATTCATATTCCCTCCATTCCAAGATTCTGAAGGAAAATAGATGGATAACCGGCTGAGCGGTCTTTGGTGCATTTCGAAGAAATTCCTCATTATGGGTGAGCCTTTCGTCGTAAGTGATGTTGAGTTCGTTTCCGTTCGATTCATAATCCGAAGTCTGAAGACTTCCTAAGAGATGGGCCGTTTTGTCTTCGCCCTCGAAAGTGACCCCCTGTCCTGAAGCAGTCAAAGACGCTTGGATCTTCACATCTTCTGGTGCATCTGCGGCGATAACGATCTGTCCGGTGCTTTCTCCGCTTCCTTCAAAATCCTGTCCGGCGGCAAAGATATGGAGCTGGGAGTTCGAGTCTTTGATGTAGGGAACACCGTCCTGCCAGTCGACGCCCTGATGGATTAGATGAGAGGAGAGTGTTATTTTATCAGATGAAATAATGTTGAGGCTGACTCCACGGAGGACACAGGGGATCTCCTGGTCCGTGACCATGGTTATGACGCCCGATGTCTCGACTATACCTCCACCCAGTGATTGAATCGCGCCGTCAACGATGATGATGCCACGCGGAACCAGATCAAAAGCCTGTGTCGTGTTCGGCGTGTAAAAAATTGTTTTTTCATCAGTCGGGCTGAACCAAAGAATCCATTGTCCTGCATCCATCATGAATGAGATGACTTGGAACTCATGCGCGATGGCGAGTACCATCTCTGTGAGATCTCCCCTGACATATATTCCTCCCAAGCCCAAGTCGTCCTGGATGAGGTAAACACCCTCAGGGACCGGATCGTTCGAAGCTTCCAACCCGAGAGCTGCTCGAAGCTGAGCTGTCGATAGGTCTTGAGGTCTAAAAATCTTGATCTTCAGAGCTTCGTTGATTTGAGGAAGCGCATCTGGTGGTAGAAGCTCTCCTTGAGAAAAACTTGCATGAGGGGGAAGAGGGCTTTCCCCAGATGTGGAGAGGTTGATGTTGTTTTGTGACAGGAATTTTTCTTTCTGACCCTGCGTGAGATTCTTATCCACAAGCAAAGGTATGGTGGACAAGGGGATGTTGCCAATGGATAGTTGCATTACCGTCTCCAGACTCGAATATCTGCTCTGTTCGAAATGTTCGATCGCACCTTCAGAATCGATGAGTGCCGTATAGAATGTGCGGAAGTAGTCCTCGTTGTCCTGGAGTTTTTGTAAAAAAAACGTTGTTATGGTTTCCCACTTCAAATTTTCCCAGCCCCCAGAACTCGTCAGCGGGATGTCCTCCTCGAGGAGTTCTTCGATGAGTGCCATTCCTTTGCCAAGGGCGTCACTCTTCAACTCATTTGTCCTTTCTTCTGTAATGATCGAAGGGGAACTCTTAAAAGAGAGCAATTGGACAAGTTGGTCAAAACCTTGTTTGACTCCGTTTTCTGAGGCGTAATCCAGGACTAATGAATTTTTCTTGAAGGCACTCATCTTGAGATAGACTTGGGACATGTAGATCATGCCTAACCCTAATGTGGAAAATACGATGAACAGAAAGATTGACACAAGAGTCATGGCTCCGTTTCGTGAATTTTTTAAAGGCCTATTGTGTTGGAACCAGAGCCATATTTTTTGGAAACACGGCAATTTCATATTCCTTCTCCTTCTTTGCTGTGAGTATCAAACTGAGGGAAACGATGTTGGATGTGGTTTCGTAGATAAAGTCGAAGGCATACACTTCTTCCAGGAGTGGCTGGGCGGGGCTGGCGTTAACCTTTCGACGCAAAATTCCTCGGTCAGTATCAAGATAAAAAGATACTGTTCTTAAAAGAATTACTGTCGTATCCTCCATCGCATACGAAGAATTCAATGAGGTGCTGAGTGCGATTCCCTGCTTATTGACGGCAGTGATTGTACTTACTTCGCCTTTTTCAAGATCGATGATGCACAGTTTCTGGTTCTTTTTTATCCCCGCGGTTGATGAGAGCGGGATGAAGGTTTGGCCTGCGACGAGGTCACTACCGAGAGGGATGTCCTTATCCTTGCTCTGAATGATTAAAGTATCGCCATTCACTTTAAGGGCTTCGAGTAATCCATTGGACTGCGGAGCTATCAGGCCACGGCCACTTTCGCATAAGTCCAGCCTGATCTTATCCAGTGTTGCATAAGCCGCCTGATTGACTTCTTGATCGTCCTTAAGATCAAAGAAATGGTTCCGGGTTGAGATGAAGAATTCAAAACTGGAAACAAGGATAAAAAGGAAAAGCGAGAGGCTCAGCAGGCTTTCGATCAGCGAGAAGCCTGCGATGGAATTTTTTGTTGCTTTTTTTTCCATTGTCTAAAATATCTTCCTTATATTGTTTTATGTTAACTTTATTTAACTTTAATAAACAAATCGCCCAGGGAATGCCCTACATCATTACCGGCATGGTCCATTCGGGGAATGGACCCTTCACAGACACATGCTTTATCCATTTGTCAGAATCCTAGTTCTCTTGATAAAAGAAGGGCAGCTCGCATCCTTTTACGTGGATGATTTTTGGCAAAACAGTCCACTTCGATTCTTTTCATGCTCGAGGAAACTCTCCGGACCGTCCAACCTCGAAAGAACAGATGGTTCAATCGTTCGTCTTCGATGATTTCTTCGTACTGAGCATCTTCCAGTTCCAGGCTGTCGTAGGGGAGGGATTTGAAGTGTTCGAGTGTTGTGGATGCCAATTCCGCTGCCCTGACCAGACAATCACTCTTACATTTGAGATGGATAGAGTGGAGGGTCAATTGTGCAGTTCCTAAAATGAAGATACTGATGATCGTCATTGCAATGAGAAGCTCGATCAAGGAAAATCCACTCTGGTTTTTTTCCTTAAAGGTGAGAAAATAATTCATGTGTATCGTCCTTCTATAGCTAAGCCGTTTGCACGAGATGTGCCATTATTGATCGCTGGGGGTTTCAGGGAGAATCTGGGAATTTGGTTCAGCCTGCGTCAACAAATGTTTCAAATCTGTGAAATTCTAGAGAAGTTTAAGTCTACAGATGTTTACCTCGATCAGTCCGCTCGGGGGTTGAACCCTACACTTTGTAAGGGGATGGATTCTATTCCTTTGCATAAAAACTGCTTTTAAGATGATTTTTCCGATTGACAAACATGGCAAAAAGTCTCTATTAAGATAGATAATCTGGATTATTCATAAAAAATGTCGATTATAATAATGAGGGATATGAAAACGGAATTGTCAGATTGGTCTGCCGGAAGAATAAAGTAAATTATTGAAATTGATTTATTTGTAATAAGTATCGACATTTTTTATGAATAATTCAGGATAGATGTTTATTCTGAAGGAGGACTTCTAAGATGGGTGAGAAGGAAGAAGCCTGCGAACAGATGATAGAGACTCTTAAAGAAGCCATCTTTACTCTCGAAAAGGCTAAAGAAGAATGTACGGGAGACTGGGAGCTTCTCCCACCAGATGAGATTGAAGATGTCATCGAGAAGCTCACGGAGATCATCACGAATTTGGATCTGCAGCTTAACTAACCTGTTTTATGAATAGTTCAGGCTAATAAACTTCGGGATACCTGAATCAAGGAAATTTATTGGAGGCCTGCCTAGGCTTCCATGTTCGATACAGACTCTGTAGGTTTACATAATTCATCCAGGTGCTATAATTAATATTGTGTATTCCAATGAGAGCAGAAAGGTTTGTTCTCTCCATTTTTCTTTGTCTGGCGTTTAGTTTTTCTGTCTTCCTCGGGGCTGAAGATCAACCCGAGCTCTCTCAAAAATACAAAAATTGGCTCGAGAAGGATGTTTTCTACGTCATCACTTCCAAAGAGAAGTCTGTCTTCAAACAACTCGAGAATGACAGGCAGCGAGACCTCTTCATCAGGGAATTCTGGCGACACAGGGATCCATCCCCCGGAACTCCCCGGAATGAATTCAGGGAGGAACACTACCGTAGGCTGGCCGTTGCGGACCGGTTGTTCAGCCGGGGGACGAACAAGCCAGGATGGAAAACAGACAGGGGCCGCATTTATATCATCCTGGGCCCACCGATCAACAGGCAGTACTTCAATCATCCGGATATCTACCCCATCGAACTCTGGTATTATCAGGGAACGAAATCGCGCCGCCTTGAACCCTTTTTTCACGTCATGTTTTATAAGAAATTTGGAGGTGGGGATTTTATCCTTTACGATCCCCTGACTGATGGACCGAATATTCTGAGCCCGAAGACGGCTGAGATCCCGTGGGATCCAGGCCGGCCACAGTTTAACGCAGAAGCTAGTTTTTTCGGGGGGTCAACAAAAGACCAGGCCTTTGGAGGCGCAGTGTATGGGATCTTATACAAGATATCTTCAGACCTTGCCCAGGCCTCATTAACTCTCCTCCCCCATGGATCCTCGGCCGATCCCACCAAATCAAATCAAATATTGGGGCATGTCAATCAATATCCCAGTCAAAGGGTCAATGACAAATATGTTACCGCATTTTTAGAAAGAGGGGCTTCAGTTGAAGTGGACTATTCTGTCAATTACATCGGAAATCTGAATGTTGTGAAAGTTTTTAAGGATGCCAACGGCGTTGACTTTGTTCACTATGCGATCCAGCCCGAGATCCTGTCTCTCGATACATACGCAAATAAATTCTATTCGCAGATCAATGTCTCGGGAAGAGTTTCTGATTTGGAGGGGAATACGGTATTCCAGTTTACCAAGTCCTATCCCATGGAATTTACCAGAGATGAAATTCCTGAGGTCAACTCACGACCCATGACCATCCAGGATTCTTTTCCCTTGATTCCGGGGCACTACAGATTCAATTGCCTCCTGGAGAATGCCGTTTCTAAAGAATTCACATCGTTTGAAAAGGAGATTTTCATTCCTAAACCCTCCAGTGCTCTCCGAATGAGCTCTCTGCTTTTAGCCTATGATGTCCTGGAGGTTCAGGATGCGTCAAAAACAGCCTTTCAGATCAGGGATATGCGATTAATCCCCAGTCTGGACAACCGTTTTTCTCCCTCTGAGACGCTTGTGATGTATTTCCGGTTCTATGAATTCGGGCAGGAATTGAGTGCAGGAGCGACGCTGACCTGGGGAATTTATCGTGGCGAGACTAAAGTCTATGAGGAAATCCGGAAATCGAAAACTTATCCACAAAAGTCTGAATTTTTGGCTCGGTTTCTTCTGGCAGATTATAAATCCGGCATCCACACAGCTAAAGTCGTCCTCAAGGATAGAAATGGAAATGAACTGCTGTCCAGGCAAGAGGATTTTTATGTGATGGAGTCGCCGTTATCCCGGGCATGGATAAATGCAAAAAAAATAAACTCGGTCGATGATGCGGTTTACTCCTACCTTTTAGGAATACAACTTCTGAATGTGGGAGATGTGGGTAGAGCTCGATTAAAATTAGACGAGGCTTACCAAAAAGACAGTGACTCGCTGGATTTTGCTTTGGGATATGCGGAAGCTCTGTTTGTTTCCAAAGAGTTCACAACGATCAAAGAAATTCTCAAACCATTTGAAAGCAGAGAGGTCGAGAACTATGCGCTTTATGCATCTCTGGGAAGAGCTTCGCAGGGACTTAAAGAGTATGATGAGGCCATCGTTCTTTACCAGACATTTATGGAACATGAGGGATTGCATTATGAGATCTTGAATGCTGTGGGTCAGTGTCACAGGGCATTAGGTCACATCGCGGAAGCGATCCAAGCATGGGAAAAATCCCTTGAGCTCAATCCCGACCAAGCTGAAATCAAGAAAATTCTCGAAAACCTGAAACTTAAATAGAAAAGGTGACAGTCCCCTTTTTTGAGGGTTTTTGGAAAATCGGCAATTTATTTTACAAAAAAGGCCGAAGAGGTCTTGACTTTTTCGAGAATACTCTCTATTATATACACGCTTCTAAGCTGCTTTCTATACTTTATTTAGGTTATGAGAGTAGTTTTTTGTGCAATTTATCTCTCTAGGATAGAGAGAAACGGATCTTTGAAACAAAAAGCAGAGCGACCTCAATCGATTCGCATTAAAAGATTTTAGTTGAGATTAGAGCTCCTTCGGGAGTTCTATAATAATTGGAGAGTTTGATCCTGGCTCAGAGTGAACGTTGGCGGCGTGCCTAACACATGCAAGTCGTACGATCCTTAAGTGGCTTGCCATTTAAGGAG
>WTAW01000429.1 GCA_013139435.1 Candidatus Aminicenantota bacterium
TTTCAACATTGGGCCTTGAACGTGAGCCGTAGAGGCAAAATTCATGTGTCGGTCTTTGAGGTCAATAATGGTGCATACTCTAAAAATTCGGTCCGCTTTCTCGTGGAACCTGTCGTAACTTAGCTCATCCTGTACATAGAGCAGGATCAGTAGACAACAGGTCACGCCGATGGCCAAACCGGCAATATTCAACACGGAATATAACTTGTTTCGTCTAATATTCCGAAAGGCTGTTTTGATGTAGTTTAATAGCATGTCTCCAACTCTCCATTTTTTCCTGAACTATTCATAAAAGCTGCTGACACATTTTTATTCAAATAACACTCAACTCGTGAATAATCCAGGGCAACTCAGCTCATAAAGGTAGACGAGAATGAGTCAGTAAAAGTTTACAGCGTGGAGGAGTTTTTCAGATCTAGGTAAGCTCTCGAGATATTAAAAAGAGCTGGAGATGCTAGCGTATTATTCATATCTTAAAGAATTAACAGGATTTGTACTGGCTGCTCTGATAGTCTGGTAACTCACGGTTAGCACAGAGATGACAAGAGCGAGTGCTGCTGACGCCACAAACACCCATAGACTGATACCTGTCCTGTAGGCAAAATTTTGAAGCCATTTGTTCATGGCAAAATAAGCCACTGGCCATGCTAAAAGATTGGCCGCCAGAACTTTTATGAGGAATTCTCTGTTCAGCAGAAGAATGATCCCTGGGACAGAGGCCCCGAGGACTTTCCGAATGCCTATCTCTTTTGTTTTCTGTGTGGTGACGTGCGAAGCAAGACCGAAGAGTCCTAATCCAGCGATAATGATAGCCAGTGCCGCAAAGGCAGTGAAAGTCTTTCCCGCTTGAATCTCTGTATTATACAACTGGGAGAAGTTATCGTCGAAGAAGACATAATCCAGAGGCTGGGCAGGAACGAATTCTCTCCACAACTTATCCATAAAGTGGATGGTTTCTTCGATTCTTTGGGGGCGGATCCTGACGGAAAGATACATCACCGGTCGATTCTCGATGAGAATTGACGCCATGGGACGCATATTGAAATGGAGAGATTCCAGATGAATATTTTCAACGACACCAATGACACTGTATGGCTTGTTCTTGAATTCTGTGAGAAGCAGTTGATCTTCGAGAGGGGGTTCCATATTGAGTGCTTTTACTGCGGCCTCATTCAGAATAACAGCAGAAGAGTCTGTCGAATGCTCCTTGCTGAAATGGCGTCCCTCCACCAGCTCTATTTTGTACGTGTCCATGAAGTCATAGTCAGTAGATATCGTTACCAGGGTGTGGTTCATGTTGCTGCCCTCTCCCGGTTTTTGGAAAACTTTAACTTCGAGGAGCATCTGGGGGAGTGAATCTGTGAATGTGGCGTTAATAACATCCGGATTCTGTTTGAGCCTCTCTTTGAATGCCTCTCTTTCTGCTCCGAGTTTTCTCGCACCCTGGATGATGACAACATGATCCTTATCGAATCCCAGGTTTTTGTTGCGGACATAACGCAATTGGCTGTCAATCACGAAAGTGCTGATGAAGAGAACGATGGATACGACGAATTGAAAAACAACAAGAACATCTCTGAATTGACGTCCCTTCATCCTGGATCGGGATTGCCCTTTTATCACATCTACGGGTTGAAATGATGCGAGGAGAAACGCGGGGTAGATGCCGGCCGCCACACCGATGATCACTGCACCGATAAGAATCCCGAATACAAAGGTCCAGCTCATAAAAGTGGACAAGGAATAATCTTTTCCCACAAGGTTATTGAATACAGGAAGGAACAGCTCGACCAATATCAACGCTACGAATATAGCAATTGAGGCGAACACAATGCATTCGGCCAGGAATTGCCTGATGAGTTGTTTCCTGTTGGAGCCCACGACTTTTCGGATACCCACCTCTTTGGCTCTTTGGGCGGATCTTGCTGTGGCCAGGTTGATAAAATTGATGCAGGCAATAACCAGAATAATAAATGCGATGGCTGCAAATATAGTAACCGTGTTGATGTTTCCAGATGGCTCGAATTCATTTTCTACTTTTGAATGTAGATGAATATCCAGAAGCGGCTGAAGGAAAAAGCCTATGAAGTTACCGGATTCAATGAACTTGTCATATGAGATCCCCATTGCCCTTTTTACTATCGGCTCATAATATTTACGCGAAAATTCTGGGAATTTGGCTTCTATTTGGTCGGGAGTGACATTCTCTTGGATGAGAATATAGGTATAAACGGCTGTGTCATACCAGTCAGGGTCCCGGCTTTTTCTGAGCGATGCGAAAGTTGCGAGAAAATCAAAATGGAAATGGGAATTTTCCGGAAGAGATTTGGCGATTCCAGTCACCTTGTAAGGTGTTCCATCCTCTAAAATCAGCATTTTCCCGATAGGATCTTCCTCTACAAAATATTTCTTAACCATTTTTGGAGTTAAGACGACTGAATTTTGCTCTTTAAGCACAGCCTTCTCATCCCCTTCGACGAGTGGAATGGTAAATACATCAAAAACTGTGGGATCTGCCCACACGAACTGTTCTTCCATGAACTGTTTGTCTCCATACCGGACGTAAACATTTCCCGTACGGAATTGTTTATACATCCTCGTGGATGCCTTGACTCCAGGAAAATCTTTGACCATGGCTTCAGAAAGGGGAGAGGGCGCCAGCGCGCAGTCAAAATGATTCGTTCCGACATTGAATCGTAGAGGGACTCTGTATATGTGACGGGCTTTTTCATGAAAGCG
>WTAW01000106.1 GCA_013139435.1 Candidatus Aminicenantota bacterium
TACCGCCCCCGGACGATGGGAGAGGCAAAAAAAATCCCCAGTCTGACCCCGGCGGCCATCACGAACCTCCATATCACCATCAAGCTTCAACAGCGGAAAAGACAACAAAAGACCAAAAACAAAGCCCTCGCTAAAAAACATGATCACGCTTGATATTCAATCCTGAATTCTGTATTCTGAATGTTGGATTTGCATAAAAGATTCCTAGATGTTCCACGTGGAACATTGGCCTAATGAGATGAACACGATCATTGCCATTGCCAACCAAAAAGGAGGCGTCGGGAAGACAACCACGACGATCAACCTCTCCGCATCCCTCGCCTTTTATCATAAGCGTGTTTTGATCTTAGATTTCGACCCCCAGGGAATGGCAACGGTGGGATTGGGAAATATCAAGGAAAGCGGAAAGGGTGTTTATCCCTCACTCATGAATGGCCTCTACTTGATGGATTACGTCCTGCCCACAGAACTAGACAATCTGTACATCTGCCCCTGTTCTCCGGAGCTGACCGGCTTTGAGGCAGAGATCTTCACCCAGGAAGACCGAGAAACCCGGCTCCGGTTTGCGTTGCATAAAGTGAGGAAGTTCTTTCACTTCATCTTCATCGACTGCCCTCCCTCTCTGAGTTTTCTCACGATCAATGCCCTGACAGCAGCCGATTCCATCCTGATCCCCATTCAGACCGAATTTTTCTGTATGGAAGGGATTCCCGATCTGTTCCGGACACTGGACGAAGTCCGTGCGCATCTCAATCCATCGTTATCCATCAAGGGCATTGTCCTGACCATGTCTGATGACCGGACCAATCTCTCCAAGCAGGTGACGGAAGAGATCCGTCAATCCCTGAAGGATGTTGTCTATCAGACGATCATTCCCCGGACTGTGAGGTTGGCCGAAGCCCCGAGCTTTGGGAAGCCTGTCCTCCTGTATGACATCAAATCCAAAGGAGCCCAATCCTACCTGAATTTAGCAGAGGAGTTCTTGAAACGATGACAAAAAAGGCACTCGGAAAAGGTCTCAAAGCATTCTTGCCAGAGGAGTACGGCATTCTGAAAGAGGAACGATTCCTGGACATCGCAATTGACAGGCTGAAACCAAACCCCCTCCAGCCCAGGAGGAGGTGGGATCCTGAATCCCTGGAGGAGTTGGCTCAGTCGATCCGGGAAACGGGGATCCTCCAACCCATAGTCGTAGTTCCTGAGGAGGACAACTACACGATCATCATCGGTGAGCGCCGATGGCGTGCAGCCAAAAAAATCGGACTCCAGACGATCCCAGTCATCATCCGGAATCTCACCAAGGCCCAGCAGCATGAGGCGATGTTGATCGAGAACCTCCAGAGAGAGGATCTCAATTCTTTAGAAATCGCAACAGCCTACCAGAAAATGATTCAGGAATTCAGCTATACTCAGGAAGATGTGGCCAAAAAAGTGGGCAAAGACAGGACATCAATCGCAAACTACCTCCGGCTTCTCAAGCTTCCCGATGAGGTCCAAGAGTTGATCGCAGACGGCAAACTCTCCATGGGACAAGCCCGGGCATTGATCCCCATCGAGAACCCCGAGCGCCAACGGTCTATGGCTTTGCGAATCGCCAAGGATAGTCTCTCTGTCCGCGAGGTCGAAAAATGGGTCCGCAGACTCCAGTCCCCATCTGAAAAGTCACCCAAAGCCCCTATGGACCCGGATCTTCTTATTTTTCAGGAAGAACTGCTCAAACTTTTAGGCACAAAAGTGGCGATCTCGGGCGACCAAAACAAAGGAGTATTAAAAATTTTCTATTACACTCTTGACGACCTCAATCGCATCTATGAAAAAATCAAAGGAGTGAATGCATGAAAGAAAGAAAAAGAGAATTCGAGGAGGATAAAATCACAGGATTTTTCGATAAGGATACAGAGATCAAGGGAGAGCTTAGCTTCAAAGGGTCGTTCCGTATTGACGGCCGTTTCAAAGGAAAGATCGACTCTGATTCTATGCTCATCATCGGTGATAGCGGAAAGGTGGATGCAGATGTCAAGATCGGCTATATGGTGATCGACGGAGAGGTAAAGGGAAACATCCAGGCCTCTGAAAGAGTAGAGATCCACTCCAACGGCCGGGTGATAGGAACGATCACAACTCCGAAGTTAGTCGTCGTAGAGGGAGCTTATCTGGAAGCGACCTGTCAAACAACGGATAAAATGCCCCCGCCAAGCCCGGAAAAGTCCACCCCTAAAGAAGACGAGGGAAAAGAAGCGATCCCAACGGAACCCGAGATTTGAGGGAAGTTACAGGAATTATACCCGTCCGTTATGCATCGCAGCGTTTTCCGGGGAAGCCTCTCGCTTCCATATTGGGAAAACCCATGATCCAGTGGGTCTACGAACGAGCCCAAAAGTCCACTCATCTCCAGAACCTTATTATCGCCACCGAAAACAAGCGTATCTATGACAAGTGTCAAGAATTCGGGGCGGATGTCCGAATGACGTCCCCCCACCATGTTTCGGGTACGGAACGGGTCGCAGAGATCGCCGATACCCTCTCCTCGCCCTATATCATCAACATCCAGGGGGATGAGCCTCTCGTGCGGGCAGAAATGATCGATGCCCTCATCTCTGCGATGCTGCAAGAAGAGACTCCCATGGCCACGCTGGCCATAAAGGTTGATGACCTCTCTCTTCTCGAAGACCAAAACATCGTTAAGGTCGTGACAGATAAACAGGGCTACGCCCTATACTTCTCGCGCTCTCCCCTTCCTTTCCAATCCTCGGATTATTTTTTCCAGCATATCGGTATCTACGGCTACCGGAGAGATTTTTTGCTCGACATGTGCCAGTGGCCCCCTTCGAGGCTCGAACAGGAGGAAAAACTCGAACAACTCCGGGCCTTGGAGAACGGGCACAGAGTAAAAGTTGTATTCACACATTTTTCGACCTTGAGTGTCGACACGCCACAGGATATAATCATGGTTGAAGATTTTATGAAGAAGGAACATCATGACTAAATTCATATTCGTCACAGGTGGAGTTCTCTCAGCCCTAGGAAAAGGCATAGCCGCATCCTCGATCGCAATGCTCCTGGAAAGCCATGGTTATAAGATCACTCTTCAAAAGTTTGACCCCTACCTGAACGTCGACCCCGGGACCATGAATCCCTTCCAACATGGAGAGGTTTATGTCACCGATGACGGGGCTGAGACAGACCTTGACCTGGGACATTATGAACGGTTCACATCCACACGCACGTCTCAAGCACATAACTGGACGGCTGGCCGCATCTACGACCTGATCTTGAAGAAGGAAAGAAAAGGAGACTACCTTGGCAAAACGGTTCAAGTTATCCCCCATGTCACAGATGAAATCATCAAGGCATTTCTTGCCGCCGCCAATGACAACGATATCGTGATCTCCGAGATCGGGGGGACAGTGGGTGACATCGAGGGGTTGCCATTCCTGGAGGCCACCCGTCAGATGCGCCTCTCGATAGGAGTCAACGATTCTCTCTTCATCCATCTCACACTGGTCCCCTACATGAAAACCTCGGGAGAGCTTAAGACAAAACCCACCCAGCACAGCGTGAAAGAGCTGCGGGCCATCGGTATCCAGCCCGACATCCTCCTCTGCCGGACGGACAGGGAGCTGGACAAGAACTTGAAGGCCAAAATATCTTTGTTCACTAACGTCCCGCTCGAAGCCGTGATCACGGCCAAGGATGTGGACAACATCTATGAGATTCCTCTCCTGTTTGCCCGTGAGGATTTAGACACCATCATTCTCAACAGATTAAATCTCCCCCCAAAACGGCGAAAGCTATCCCGATGGAAAAAGATGGTCGCCCAGATGGCCAACCCCAAAGACGAGGTCAACATCGCCCTGGTGGGGAAATACGCGGGACTCCAGGACTCTTACTTGAGCCTGAAAGAGGCGCTCACACATGCGGGAACGGCTCACCAACTCAAAGTGAACGTCTCGTGGATCGAAGCCGAGGACCTGGAGGCGAACGAAACAAAGGCCATCCTTGCGCACGCCGATGGGATCTTGGTTCCGGGTGGTTTCGGAGTGAGAGGGATCGAGGGGAAGATCAGAGCTGTCACATATGCAAGGATCAACAAGGTTCCTTACTTCGGGATCTGTCTAGGGATGCAGTGTGCCACCATCGAATACGCCAGGAATATCGCCAACCTCAAAGCCGCCCACAGCACGGAATTCGACCGTCGGACCCCGCACAAGATCTTCTTCAAGTGGAGAGAGCTGAAAGGTGTCCAGGATATAGGGGGGACTATGCGCCTGGGGCAATTCCTGTGCCGTTTAGAAAAAGGGACATTTGCCGAAAAAGCATACCAGAAGAGCCAAGTCTACGAACGGCATCGCCACCGCTACGAGTTCAACCCTGCCTATGAGGAGATTCTCACGAAGGCCGGGCTAGTGATCTCGGGGAAAAATCCGGATCACGACCTGGTGGAGGTGGTCGAGATCAAAGACCATCCGTGGTTCCTCGGGTGTCAGTTCCACCCGGAATTCAAATCCAAGCCCCTCCAGCCCCATCCCCTCTTCAAGGCATTTATCGGAGCTAGCTATGAATATCGCTGCCAAAGAAATTGAGATCAACTCCCGCGTCAGAATAGGGGGGACAAATCCCCTGTTCCTCATCGGAGGACCCTGCGTGATCGAATCCGAAGGCCACGCGCTGGATTTGGCGCTTTGCATCAAATCCGTGTGTGAAGACCTGAAGATCCCCTTTATCTTCAAAGCTTCTTACGATAAAGCCAACCGTTCCTCGATCAAATCCTACAGGGGACCGGGCCTCGATAAGGGACTTAAAATCCTCCAACGCATCAAAGACGAACTCCAGATCCCTGTTCTTTCCGACGTTCATGAGACCATCCAGGTCTCCCAAGCGGCTGAGGTGCTCGATGTGATCCAGATCCCCGCCTTCCTCTCCCGACAAACAGACCTGATCTTGGAAGCGGCGAAGACAGGAAAACCTCTAAACATCAAAAAAGGGCAGTTCTTGGCTCCCCACGATATGAAGAACGTCATCGACAAGGCCCTCAGTCAGGGAAACGACAGGCTCATCCTTACGGAAAGGGGTACATCCTTCGGGTACAACACCCTCGTTTTTGACGTCCGTTCGATCCCGACAATGAAACAGTGGGGGTTCCCTGTTGTCATCGATGCCTCTCACAGCGTTCAGAAACCCGGAGGAGAGGGTGATTTTTCCGGGGGCGAATCCGAATTTATTCCCCTTATGGCCAAAGCGGGCATCTGTGCGGGCGCTGATGGATTGTTTCTTGAAATCCATGACAACCCGTCACTAGCCCTCTCTGATAAGTATAATTCATTTAATATCAATAACTTAAAAAACTTTCTCGCTCTTTGTCTCCGGATAAAGAATGTCGTCGCAGACGCCGACGATCCGGACTAAGGATAAGGCCACCATGAAAAAAGAAGATATCATCCAGACTGGAAAAAATGTCCTGGAGATCGAATCCCAAGCCGTGAAGAGATTGGCTTCCCGCTTGGATGATAATTTTGCTAAGGCCATCGACCTCCTCTCTCAGGCCAATTCCCGCGTCATTGTCATGGGCATGGGAAAATCGGGGATCGTCGGGAGGAAGATCGCCTCCACGCTCGCGAGCTGTGGCACACCAGCACTCTTCATCCATCCCGCAGAAGCCGGGCACGGAGATTTGGGCATGATCGTCAAGAAGGATATCCTGATCATCATCTCCTACAGTGGCGATACCAGAGAGATCGTTGACCTCTTGGCCTTTGTCAAGAGGATCGGGGTCAAGCTGATCTGCATCACCGGAAACCCGACGTCTAGATTGGCTCAATACAGCGACATCGTGCTCGAGGCCTGGGTGGAAAAAGAAGCGGAGCCGAGCGGAATGGTCCCCACGGCCAGCTCTACCGCGGCCCTGGCCCTGGGAGACGCCCTCGCTATCGCGCTGATGAGGAAAAAAGGATTTTCAGAACAGGATTTCGCCTTTGTCCACCCCATGGGGCAGGCGGGAAAGAAACTCCTCAAGATCAAAACCTTGATGCACAAAGGAAGGCAAGTTCCATCAGTGGGTCCCGACACGCCCATGAAAGAGGTCCTCGAGGAAATATCAGGGAAAAAATTAGGAATGACATGTGTCTTCGACAAAAACGAGAGGTTGCTGGGGATCATCACCGACGGAGATCTAAGGCGGATGCTCCAAAAACACGGGAACGTTTTCCTCGAGAAATCGGCCAAAGATTGTATGACGGCCCATCCTGCCACCATCGATAAGGAGGACCTGGCAACCAAAGCCCTCAACATCATGGAGGAGCAGAAGATCACATCCCTGGTCGTCACAAACACAGAGGGGGGCGTGGAAGGGCTCATCCACCTCCATGACCTGTGGCGGACGGAGATGTTCTGATGGAGAACAGGGAACGCGCGAAGAAGATCAAGATGATCATCATGGATGTGGACGGGACTCTCACGGATGGAAAACTCTTTGTGCTTCCAGACGGAGAAGAGTTAAAATCATACCACGTCAGGGATGGCCTGGGCATTCTTTTGGCGCACCTTGCCGGACTCAAAACAGGGATCATCACTGGGAAAACATCCAAACCTCTCGAGATCCGGGCCCAAAAACTCAAGATCATGGAACTCCATCAAGGCATTTTGGATAAAATGAGGGTTTTCGAAAAGATCCTGGACAAGCATGCCCTCGTTCCTGAGGAAGTGGCCTTTATCGGCGATGACCTGGGAGACCTTGAGGTTTTAAAAAGCGTGGGTTTGGCAGGGGCTGTGGCTGATGCTCATCCTTTCGTGAAAAAATACTGCCATTTTATCAGCGATTACCCTGGGGGTGGAGGGGCTGTCCGGGAGTTTATCGAACTCATCCTCAAAGCCCAAGATAAGTGGTCCGTCATCCAAGAAAAGGTCAAGAGCCTGACCGATGTTTCCGATCTCACATAAACAAAAAAATGCGGAAAAAATGAACGCATTTGTCAAATAAATATTCCATCAAGCGCAAAGTATATAGTGCCTGATGGATTTGGGGTGATACGATGAAAATCAGACAGGAAATATTCAGAGAATACGATATCAGAGGCATCGTAGGCGAAGACCTGACTCCGGAAACCGTCGAGTTGCTCGGTAAAGGGATCGGGACATACTTCCGCCGCCAGGGGAAAAAAGATGTCGCCCTGGGGGGAGACTGCAGGCTCAGCACCCCCCAGTTTGCAGAAGTCCTGGCCAAAGGGCTTCTTTCCACAGGATGTTCGGTGACTCACCTGGGGACGATCCCGACACCGCTCCTCTACTTCACCATGTACACTAAGCCGAACGATGCAGGAGTGATGATCACCGGTTCGCACAATCCCCCTGAATTCAACGGATTCAAGGTGATGGTCGGTAAGGAGACTCTCTTCGGAAAGACCATTTTGGACATTTACTCCCTGATAAAGAATTCGGATTTCATCCAGGAGCCCCCTGGGGAGACATCCAGGATAAACATCGGTCCTGAATACCACAACTGGGTGGTGAACGACATCTCTCTTTCCAAGAAACTGAAAGTGGTCGTCGATGCGGGAAACGGCACTGGGGGAGTGGTGGCTGTGCCCATTTTTGAAGATCTCGGATGCGAGGTTATCCCCCTCTACTGCGAGATGGACGGCAACTTCCCCAACCACCATCCGGACCCGACTCTTCCCGAGGCTCTCGAGGACCTGATCAAGAAAGTTGCGGAAACAGAGGCGGATCTGGGTATTGCCTACGACGGAGACAGCGACCGGATCGGGGTTATCGACGATAAAGGCAAGATCATCTGGGGAGACATGCTGATGGTGCTCTTCTCGAGAGATGTCCTCCCAAAAAATCCCGGCGCCACGGTCATTTCTGAGGTCAAAGCCTCAAAACTCCTCTACGAAGAGATCGAGAAGCTGGGCGGGCGCCCGATCATGTGGAAAACCGGCCACTCCCTGATGAAGAAAAAGATCAAAGAGGAACAGGCGATTCTGGCCGGAGAGATGAGCGGACACATATTTTTCGCCGATAGGTTTTTCGGGTTTGACGATGCAATCTATTCCTCGGCCCGTGTTTTAGAGATCCTCTCCCGGTCGGAAAAAAAGCTTTCCGAGCTGCTCGCCGACCTTCCCAAGACATATGTCACGCCTGAGATCAGGATCTATGCCTCAGACGAAGTCAAATTCAAGATCGTGGATGGAGTGAAGGACGTGCTTTCTGCAAAACATCCGATCATCGATATCGACGGAGTCAGAGCCATATATCCCACGGGATGGGCTCTTGTGAGGGCGTCTAACACCCAAGGAGCCCTCGTTCTCCGCTTCGAGGCGGACACCGAAGAGGACCTTGCGGCCATCCGCAAAGAGGTGGAACAAACGCTCGAGTCTGTCATCACAAAACTCTAGGATTCATGAGGTAAAAATGGAATTCTATGCAGTGATTTTAGCCGGTGGGGTCGGCACACGATTCTGGCCCCTTAGCCGGAGAGAGAGACCCAAGCAGTTCCTCCCGATCATCAGTGAAAAAACGATGATCGAAGAAACGGTCCAGCGCCTGACGCCACTCATCCCTCTCGAAAAGGTTTACACCATCGCCAACATCAAGCAGTCCCGGTCGATCAGGGACATCTTCCCCGACATTCCGGACGCCAATTTTTTCATCGAACCACTCGGGAGAAACACCGCGCCTTCATTGATCTTGGCGACCGCTCACGTCTTTCTTCAAAACGCCGAGGCCATTGTGGCGGCACTCCCCGCAGACCACCTCATCACAGATGTTCCTCTCTTTCTTAAAAAACTCGAAGCCGGCGCTGAAGCGGCAACTGAACGAGACGACCTCGTCACTTTCGGCATTCCTCCATCCTATCCATCCACGGGATACGGCTATATCCAGTTTTCCCGGAAGGGCTCTCAAAAGATCAAGGATGAAGACTTCTATCCCGTCCAGGAATTCAAGGAAAAGCCCGATGTGGCGCAAGCCAAAGTTTTCCTCGAGGCCGGCAATTATTTCTGGAACTCGGGGATATTCCTCTGGAAAGCGAAAACCTTTGCCCGCAAGCTCCAACAGTATGCCCCCGAGTGGCACGTTTACTGGGAGAAAATTCTTCAAGCCCTTCAAGGCAAAAACGAGCCCCAGATCGCTGCCATCTTTGAGACCATCCCCTCCACTTCGATCGATTATGCCCTCATGGAGAAAGCTAAGGGGGTGCTGATGTGTGAAGGCAATTTCGGATGGTCGGATGTGGGCGCCTGGTCCTCCCTGCTGAATATCTGGCCCAAGGACCAGGAAGGAAACGCGCTGAGGGCTGAGAGCATGCTCCTCGATTCGGAAAATTGCCTTGTCTACAGCCGGGACAAACTGACCGCCCTCATCGGCGTCAAAGACCTTATCGTCGTGGACACACCGGATGCGCTCCTCATCTGCCACAAAGATTTGGACCAGAAGGTGAAAGACATCGTCGGACTCCTAAAAAAAGACAACAAAGACAAATATTTATGAATGGACTTTGGGACAAAGTCTTCAAAGACGGTTTTCACCATTTCCTGGGGCCTA
>WTAW01000291.1 GCA_013139435.1 Candidatus Aminicenantota bacterium
AATTCCACCAATCACTGCCGAGGGAAGATAGAGTCTCTGAATGAATTTGATTTTAACCCGGAGGAACATTCCTATGGCTAAAAGTAAACATAGGCCGCAGAATGAAGTAACGATAGTCATCCTGGCCTCTTTAACTTGATATTCCGGGGCATTCCATTCTCCTTCCTAAGCGGTGTTGACCACATTTCCCTATTGCACGGCTGAATCTCTCTCAAACTAGATTTTCAGTTTAAGGATTAATACTCGTCCAGGTGGTGGAATTCCGCATCCTCAAGCCAGGTTTGCGGACGCCTGACCATCTCGATGATATGATCTAAGATGACGGCCTGTTTTTTCTCTTCTTCTGCCATCTGGTTAACAAGGGATTTGTTCTTTTCATTCTCTATGTTCATGACCATATCTAAATAAAACTGGAGTTTCTTCAGGACAAGGTCACGGGCATCTTCATATAATTTGACCTGGTCGATCTCACAGCTGAAAGGAGCATTGTTTTTCTGCATGTTCGAGAACAATTCGCGGGCTTCACGGAATGCTTCGGTCTCTTCCATCTCCACGGCTGCATTGTTCTGCATCTCCTTGAGGGTTTTTGTGTGTTTCTCATGATCCTCCGCCAGCATCAAGAGGATATTTTTCACACCCTCATGACTCTGGCATTTTTCGGCCAACGAACGGTAGCTCTCTATAGTTTTTTCTTCCATTTCAAGGGCAACTTTAAAAAAGTCCATGTCTTCCTCCGTCTATCGATCGATAAAAGCCAGAGTCTCAGAGACCCGCTGCGCACAGCTCTTGATGAGTCTAGGGAACGCAAGTTTTGCGCCCTCCTCCACAACAGGAATGAACTTATCCAGCTCAAGGCCCGAGGCTTTTGCCGTGAGTGCTACCCTCAGGGGATGGTAGAGATCCTTTCCCTTACACCCTGTGTCCTCCTTGATCTCTTTGGTCATCAGGCCGAATACCTGGTAATCAAAATTTTCAACGCGTGCGATCTTATCAGAAAAACTCCTAATCACTTCCAGAGAGCAGCTCTCTTTCAAGATCTCTTTTGCGTCTTCATCCATATTGAGAAGAAAAAAGTCAAACAGGATGGAAAAAAGAGCGGGGAGCTCCGCAAAACGGTCGGCCTTCTCCACAAGCGCATCCACAGCTTTTGCCAACCATTCCCAATGCAAGGGAGTCATCTCTTCAGGTAAGAGCCCGGCTGTTTTCAGGTGCGGGAAGGCGTACTCCGCTTTTGTGTGAGAGGGGAGAGTTTTGATGTGCTGACGGTTGATCCAGGCCAGTTTATCATAGTCGAAGATCGCAGATGATCGGCTGACTTTTTCCAGTCGGAACAGGCCGATCAGCTCGTCTTTTGTCAGAACCTCCCGACCGTCCGGCGATGCCCATCCCAGCAATACCAGATAATTGAACAGCGCAGAGGGGAGAATTCCATCTTTATCAAATTGGTCCACAGCTGTGGCGCCATGGCGTTTGCTCAATCTTGTATTGTCCTTTCCCATGACCATAGACAGGTGAGCAAACACAGGAGGGTCGAAACCCAAAGCCTGGAATGTCAGGATCTGGCGGGGCGTGTTCTGGATATGATCCTCACCGCGGATGACATGCGTGATGGCCATCAAAAAGTCATCCACCACTACGGCATAATTATAGGCAGGAAGACCGTTGGAGCGTACAAGGATGGGATCTCCGATCAGGCTCAGGTCGAATTGGAGAGTTCCTCTCACAAGATCGTGAAAACTGATAATCCCCTCACTTGGAGTGCGGAGCCTGATCGCGGCCTTCTCACCGGAAGCGACACGTCGGGTGGATTTCTCCCGAGAAATTCCACGACACTTTCCGCTGTACACTGGAGTCTGACCCGCATCGAGTGCTTTTTGTCGCTCTTGCTCGAGTTCTTCAGGGGAACAAAAACAAGGATAAGCCTTATCTTCCTTCAGCAATTTCTCTGCATGTGCTCTGTATAAGTCCAACCGCTGGGATTGACGGTAGGGGCCGTATTCTCCGCCCACATCCGGACCCTCATCCCAATCCAATCCCAGCCAGCGTAAATCCTCCATCAATTTCCGGTCGTATTCGGCTGTTGACCTCTCCACATCCGTATCTTCAACCCTGAGGATGAACACACCATCCTGCTGGCGGGCAAAAAGCCAGTTGAACAGAGCTGTCCTGGCATTTCCCACATGGAGATACCCTGTTGGGCTAGGCGCAAAACGCACTCTCACTCTTTTCATCACGCCTCATACTAATATTCAGTCTCTCAGGAGTCAAGTTTCAGCCTTTCATCTCGAGTGGAAACAGGGGATCAATCATGATATCCTGTTAAAGGACGGCTGGGTAAAAAGAGGAAATTGATGAAAAAAGTGTCCATAAACTCGTTCGAGCTCATCAAGGCTTCTGTGGAACTGGCCTCCGGAAAAATTTGGAGCTTGGGAACTGACATGGGAGACATCCCCCAGCATGACGCAGATACGACCGGCCTGAACAACTTGTATGTGGAGATCCCGGGAAGAGAGGAAGGGACTTTCCTGAGTAAAGACGTGCCCCTCACAATCCTTCGCTAGGAAACCATTCACATCTGTTCTGAGGTTAACGCCGACAACCCGATCTATGCGGCCTTCACAGTACTCCTAATATTTTGAGAATTCTAACAGAACAGCCCCCCAATCAAAAATAAAAAAATACGGAACCTTTTTGGGATTTCCTGCGTATATACTATGTCAATGAGTAATCAAATGTTACAGGAGGTTAAAATGAGACTCATAGGAAAGATCGGAATCTTTGTGCTGGCAGTGTTTATAAGCTTTGTGGCATTCAGCATGATCGCAGCACCCGCTGTCGACATCGTGAAAATCGGTAAATACGCCGGATACGAGATCATTTCAAATGTGTTGGCGCAAGCTAACTCTCCCCTCGTTCATTCCATCGTAAGCAAAGGATAAAAATCCGTGACCAAAGGAATGATGCGTAGAATCATTACAACCTGGGATTGGCTGACCTACAACTTTCAGAGAGTCCTCCTCTTGATCTCAATGGGCAGATTAAGCCTGCAGGTTCAGCCAATCCCACCTTTTACTTCGCTTTACCCCCGCCGACACGTTAAATCCCGCTTTTAGTTTTTCTCTTTCCCCTCTTTTCCAGTTTTTCTTGTCTTTTGCACCCCAGCGCTCCTTAAATTCAGGCTTACCACAATAATGAGCACCTGATTCTATCCTAAAAGTTCCAGGAGCTCAGCCAAAACCATAGCAGTGGCGCCCCAGATCTTGTTCCCCTTAAACAGATAAAAAGGGACTCTTACGGGTATTCCTCTGATCGTCCATAACTCCTCGTGGACATTCTTCGGATCGCGAAGATGCGCCACGGGCACTTCGATCACCTCCTCCACCTCCTCCGGCGAACGGGCGAAGGACGGCCGCTGGGGCAGCGCGGCAACGACCGGATGGATACAGGTGTTGCTCGGGGGAATGTACAGGGGCGTCAGAGTCCCTAACAGCCGGAGAGATTTGGGTTGGACCCCCAACTCCTCTTTGGTCTCTCTCAGGGCCGTTTGGACGAGATCCTCCCCGGGCTCCTGCCTCCCCCCTGGAAAGGAGATCTGGGATTGATGATATCGCATCCGCTCCGTTCGTTTTGTGAGGACGAGAAACAAGATGTCGTTCCAGGGATAAAGGAGAGTAAGGACTCCGGCTCTTGTGCACGAAACATCCACTTCGTCGTACTTAAGATGCCCGGGCCTGGGATGGGGAGCCATTTTCAGCTGTGCGTTCAAACCCGG
>WTAW01000090.1 GCA_013139435.1 Candidatus Aminicenantota bacterium
GATACTTATTATAACTGACTCAATATCAGAATTTTACATTGATTTTCAGAACACTCCTTTGGGCACTGAATACCCTATGTAATTTTCATTTATAATCGACATTTTTTCCCCTTCGGGCGAGCTGATCTCACTACAAAGTCTTCGTTGTAGCCCATTCGCGGTAGTTCACTACAGCTTCATGGGCCACTGCCTCGCCTTTGCAGCGACCTCAACTCGTGAATAATCCAGGTGAATTATTCATAAAATCTGTTTCCTGGGAGGCGTCTTCATCATCTGTTCAAGGATCCCCTCCAAAACCTCGACGCCCTTTGCCCAGGCGTATTTTTCCTCCACGAGTTTTCTTCCCTCTTGGCGGATCCTATCGTACAGCTCTCTGTCTTTCAGAAGCTTTTCTATACCTGCAGCAAAGTTCTCTGGTTCGTCGGCGATAATGATGTTCTCGCCGTTTACGCTGGGAATACCCTCTGCCCCGAGAGACGTGGATACGATTGGCCTGCCCACTGCCATGGCCTCCAGGATCTTTCCTCGGAATCCGCCTCCCAACTGGACTGGACAGATAAAAATATGCCCCTTACGGATATAGGGTGTCACATCATCCACTCTGCCTGTGACTGTTATGGAATCGTCTAGAGCTAAATTTTGTATTTCCGGCGGGGGGGCTTGCCCCACGACAATGAATTTCAATCCAGGACACAGAACTTTCGCTTTTGGCCATATCTCTTGGTGAAAATAGAGAACCGCATCCACATTCGGGTAGTGAAGATAATTTCCCACAAAAACGACAATCTGCTCCCCCTCTTCGGGATCCGAATATGAGAAGTGTTCCACATCAACGCCGTGAGGAACGATACCGATATCCAGGTCAGGACGGATGGCCAGGAGCTCTTTTTTTCCCTGAGGAGTGAGAGTGAGGACTTTGTCAGCCTGGGCATACATGTCGAATTCGTACGTCTTCAATCCTTTCAGGTTGATGAGCTCTCTAAGCTTTTTCTTTCCCCACTTGTGGTGGCGAAAGTCTTTCAGCCGAGCCAGATAATAACATTCATGGACTGATATGATCCGACGAACAGGGGGAAGAAGAGGATTCTTATGGATGAACTGACCCATCACCGAGTATTCTCCGATGACAAAGTCATAGTGGTCTTTAGCAACCATGTCAGCGATCGTTTTGGACATCTCAGGAGAATCGTGAACGCGCAGAAAATAGTGGGAAACAGGGGAAACAAAGAAATCTTTTGCGGTTTTTAACGGAGAGCGTTTCGGAGGAAGAGGGATGAGTCTCAGATCGTAGCAGTATCCCTCGACGGAAGGAATGTATTTTTTGTCTTCCTCCCGGGAAAAAGCGGCCAGGGAGACAAGATGGTTTTTAGAGAGGTGCTTCAGGCGGTTGTATATGATGATGGGTCCGCCGATCACCTTTGAGTGGGGAAATTCTTTACACGTTAATAAAATTTTCATGTCGTATCCTTTAGCCTGGATAGTTCAGGTTAGAAAATCATCCTCAATGAATCCCTTGTACATATCATTTTTCAGTCTATTGCTCGATTTTGAGATCAATGAGGTCTTGAATCTCCTTGATGATCTCTTTCACTGTAGTCTCCACAATGATTTCTCCCTTCTCTAGAGTCGCCAGAGTCGGGTCTCCCCATATTCCCGTAGGACTGTAATGGCCCGACCCTTCCGGGTCTCTCGTCAATCCTCTTCTGTTGGGCCTTGCGTCATAATCCTTGACGGCTTTGCCCATGTCGACAGATTCTGGAGAGATGTAGAGCATCATGGATGTTTCCCCCTCATCAGCATGAGTTCCTCCCTCCTGTTTCAAATATCCGGAGGGGATTTTTTTGTCAGCCTCCAGGATATTGAAATAACGAAGGACAACCCCCTTTTTCTTGAGCTCTTCCGCCGCACTCTGAAGAGGACGGAGTGTGGAGACTCCCGTATTCAGAATGTAGAACTTGCGGATTCCGTATCCATTCATAGACATACATATGTCGAAAACCACATTTTTGAAAGTCTCGGCCTTAAGGGAAACTGAGCCTGGATATTCGAGGAAGGCAGGATAGTAACCATATTGAAGAGTGGGGAGGACAGCCACAGGAACTTCGTCAATGACCCGGTCTTTGAGATATTCGGCCATGAGAAAATCATTTTTCAGCAGAAGATGTGGGCCATGCTCTTTTGTTCTCGCGCCCAGCGCTATAAGGACCACCTCGTAGGTCTTTAAAGTCTTTTCCGCCTCTAACCATGTCAGGTCCTCTATGTTCACAGATGGTCTTTTTTGGTCTGCAAATGCGGGAATCAGGAAAACAAGAATTAACAGAACTAAATTTATTTTCTTCATTTGATCACCTCTTTCAAGCCTGAACCATTCATAAAAAATGTCGATACTTTTGCGCCTTGCGCCGATCCAACCTAACCACTAAATCCACCTCGACTCGTGAATAATCCAAGCTAGATTTGATTAAAATTATTATATTGCCTTAGCCTTTCCAATGGAAAGAGTTTTTATAGGAAAATCACACTTTTGAGTACCTGTGGATTTAAAGGAGGTATTTTATGGCCAGGAATCCCCCGAAGAGAAGGATGAAGAAGGCCCAGCCTAGAGCATTGAGGTATTTATCGATGAATCCTTTTATGGTCGGTCCGAATTTCCAGAAGAGTGCGGCCACGCCAAAAAAGCGGAGGGAGCGGCTGATGGTGGAGGCGAGGACAAAAAGAGGAAAATTCATCTTAAATACCCCTGAAGTAATGGTAAAGATCTTGTAAGGGATAGGTGTGAGGCCTGCCAGAAAGACATAGAGAAAACCCTGCTCTTGATAATGGCTCAAGACATATAGGAATTTATCTTCCGTAAATCCTGGCACATACTGGAAGAAAAAGGAATGGACGGCATCCCACAGCCCGTATCCGATCAAATATCCAACCATGCCTCCCAGTACAGAGGCAACGGATGTGTAGAGTGCGAACCTCCAGGACTTTTTGATCGCTCCCAGACAGAGAGCGATCAAGAGGGGATCGGGAGGTATGGGGAAAAAAGAGCTTTCTGCAAAAGCAAGAAGAAACAGAGCCAGAGGACCATAGGGTGTCTCTGCCCAGTGAAGGACCCAATCATAAGCTTTCTTAAATAAGTTCATTATCTAAAGAGAGGAATATATTCTGAAAGCTGATATTTTCGATAGAGGGGTAGTCTGTTTTATCAGTGTGAAGAGGAGTAACGGTAATGTACCCTTTTTTGATGACCTTAACATCGCTGTTTTTATCACCGATGGCTCTGGGTTGTCCCGTTCCGATCCAGAAGTATGTGCGATTTCTTGGATCCGTTTTTTCGATGATTTCAGGGTTGTACCTCTTCTGTCCGAGCTTGACAACCTTGATTCCCCTGATAGGAGGAGGGGGGATGTTGATGTTTAATGTGATGCCCTCTTTGGGAGGATTTTTAAGGATCTTTTTGATCAATACGAGTGCGATTTTGACAGCATCTTCGTAGTGAAAGTTTTTCTCTGCATCATGGAGGATGGAGAAAGCTACACTAGGAATTTGAAGAAAAGTGCCCTGGAGTGCTCCTGCAACGGTTCCGGAATAGGCGGTATCCTGTTGACCGAGGTTTGGCCCGGGGTTAGGGCCGGAGATCAGTAGATCAGGTTTGCGCGGAAGCAATTTTTGTACGGCCATGTACACGCAATCTGCTGG
>WTAW01000340.1 GCA_013139435.1 Candidatus Aminicenantota bacterium
ACTCACATTATTATATTGAAACCCTGCATAAAATCAAGGAAAAACACACGCAAATCCGTGCTAAATAATGTTTTAAAAAAAGCGTTGATCAAACAGTATCAGGAGTGAAATCGAGAACCTGTACAAAACCAGGCAGTTACAGGCGAAAACTGGTGCCGGCACTTGTGCATCATCTTATGGTGCAATTTAGCTTAGAAGAGCGTGGGCTTCTGCTAGTTTATCTGGAATCCTAAGGCCCTGCGGACAATAAGGAACACAGGTTCCGCAATTCGCACACACATCAGCCTTGCGGGAAAGCTTGGCGTAAAGCTTTCTGGCCTTATTCCAGTCGTGATCATCCATTGCATAACGCTCGAAACGAAGGATTTCGGCTATCGGCACCTGCTGAGGACAGTGGGATTGACATTCTGTGCACAGGCGACAAGCTGTCCTGTCAGCCTGAGCCGTCATCATCGCGATGGCCTGAGCATCTCGGGCACGCAGGTCCTTTCCAGCACCCGAATAGGTTTCCACGAATTCGTCGATGCTTTTTACGCGGATAACTGCAGCGTCGATCCTGGTGCTTGTGGTCAGCCAACGGACCAGCGCATTGTAAGGAGATATTTCGGCAGGCAGCTTGTCCATAAAAGCCTTATCCTCTTTCATACGTCCGATGCCCCGTGCCGTTTTCATAGCAATGGTGCCAAAGCCTTTTTTACGGGCAAATTCTATAAACCGGTCCATCTCTGGGTCAGCACCATAGGAATACATGAACTGGGCGTGTTCATAGAGGCCGTCTTCAACCACAGCGGTCAGGACTTCTGCAGCGCTCTGTCCGCCCGGCACCCTGGAATCACCAGCATAACCATGCTGGGAAAGGCAGAGATGCTTCACCAGCCCTTCCTTTTTCAGCCGTTCAAAAGCGCGTATAAAACCCCTCTCTTTTTTGACCTCATCTGTATTGTGGTATCCGTAATGGAGCTGCATGTCGTCGAAATATCCGAGACCTGTCCGCTTCAAAGCCTCCTTAACATATGCAAAATGCTCCTCTTCATCAATGTAGCCAGTACGATGATTTCCCCCTACTCGATCCACCGTGACCTGGCAGTAGTGGGCTTCGCGGTTCTTAAGGATAGAATCCGGCGCTCCGCTCCCCATCCACCGGTTAGTCTTATGCCAGTAGTTCATTCCGCACAAAATTCCTGCTTCGGTGGGAGCCTCAGCAAGATCACCCGCCCCTATCAAAATGGATACCTCCCGGCCGCTGTAGCCCAGCTTTCGGCGGGCTAGCCTCCCCACTTTGCGTGCGGCTTCCTCTACTGTAACCTCCATGTCTGTCCACGGCTTGCCACTCAGTCTCCCTGTCAGCCCGGCGACAACCGTAGCTGAGGATAGTCTAAGAAATTCACGTCTTTTAATTAAACGTTTTTCAGTCATAACTTATTTCCCTTCCTATCTGAGTTGTTGGATAACCTTACAAGCTTCCTCTATGTCATAAATTTCCACTTTTAATGACATGTGAAAAACTTTACCTGGATTCATCGACCAATTTACGCAGCAAACATTTTATTGTCAAGCAAAAAAAAAGGCTTTGATTTTACTGATGTTACCCAAGGCACCATTATTCCTGCTTGAGACTCTCGGCAGGATTTTCGCCGCCGAACAATTTCTCCGACAGGGTTTTTGAAAGAACGATGGAAAAAGGGTCTTTTAAGGCGGTGTCTCTATCTCCGGCTTTCAAAGGGATTCGACTTCTCCCCATGTCACTCAGGTGTCACACGAAATGCCTAATTTTGCTCGCTAATGCGTACTGTTGCTAAAACGGAAAGAAAAAGAGAAATCTGAATTTTTTCTGTAATTTTCTTGAGGCAACAGGAATGCCGGAGGAGGGAGTCGAACCCACACTCACCGTGAGGTGAACTGGATTTTGAGTCCAGCGCGTCTACCAATTTCGCCACTCCGGCAGGTCGATAGAAAACTATAAAGGATTTCCTGATTTTTTTCAATGAGAAGGCCAGCCAACTCAATCAGAGCGATATCAGTTTGGTGGATTGTCTCAGCTTTGAGATCATGGAATCTTTAGATATTTCTTTGGCTTTTGCGTTCGATAGGCACTTTGAAGACATGGGATTTTCGATCGTCAGTTAGATATTAATGATAATGGGGGCAGTCCAGGATAGTTTTCAGAGAATTGACGCAGAACTTACCAGACGCCGTCCTTTTAACAAGTGTGATGTCCTCCGAATTCGAAACTTATTCTGGAGACAGTGTATCCTTTTGGATATTAAGGTTATTGACACCGTTAAGTGTGTTGACAACATCAAAGATATTGCCGGTCAGATAAAAATCCACTGCGATCAGGTTGGGAAGAAGCCCACGCTGTTTTTGGCTCTCTTTGGCTCGAGCCAAGAGGAAGTCATAGGCATTGACCTTTTCTGCAATGCTCGGTTTCGGCGAGGGGGGCGTGTCGATCCAGTGGTTGAGGAGAAAAAGTGATCCCTCCATGCTGCCTCGGTTGGGAACTGATGAGAATTGCGAGGGATCGTGGAATGAATAGGGAGTTTCCTGCATGACCTCGAAAGCTTGGTGGTACCAGGGAACGCCTTCGCTGTTGTTTTCAGCCAATACGAGCACACGTTGATCAATCGCCACCATCTGCCGTAGAGTCGGCCAGGGTGGAGTGACATTCCCGAAATAGACAAAATCGATCAGGCCGCTTTCCTGGAAGCATGCGGCCACATCCTGTGGGGTAACACTCTCGTCTTGAATGACGATGATCAACACTTCGTGGGGATTTGCAACAAGAAATTTCCGTATCTCCTTTAGCACGGGCACAAAGGGAAGCGCGCCCAGTTCACAGAATCCATGGCCTAGATAGATACCTTTGGCTTTCTCGTCTCCGCCGATCAATCTATCCCGGATACGCATAGCAGCTGCAACTCCCTCTTTACCAAGAACCGCTTCATATTTCCGGATTGCTGCAGACTCATCTTCAAGAACAGTTTTAACCCTGTTACCAATGGGAATCCCATAGTGGATATCGATCAGAAAGCCTCGGATTCCGTCGTTCAATTGGGCAATAATGCTCTTCTCATGGTTGGGGAACATCCAATCCGGGATGTCTGCACCGCCCATGGAATTGTGGGTTGTGGGAAACACTACTTCATTCAACCGTCGATCCCGAAGTTCGGGATAACCATTGCAAGCATCTATTGTGCGCGGAATAGGAGTTGCTTTAGACATATGGACAATGAAGATAATACCTGTTGCTAATATAGGCAAAATCAACAACCCGATAATTAGAGAGTGCCTGAAGGCAGGCTTGTACTTTGCCGGATATGAATCCTTTTGTGGAGACTCCGGCAGGGTTATAGCGGGGAGAATCAGGTTGAACACTTCCCTGAGACCGATGAAGGCGAGGAAAAATCCCATAAGGTGAATGAGTATCGTCAGGATAGCAAATGGATTCAAGATTGCTATCATTCCTATAACTAAAAGAAATACGGCTCGTAAAAACCTTGACGTTTTTTTCTCTTGTGTTGTGGAGAACCATTGCCAAAAAGTTTGACCCATTTGTTCGAGAGGTATTCGCTCGAGAAGAGCCGAGGCTGAGGCCATGAGAACACAACCCATACCGA
>WTAW01000289.1 GCA_013139435.1 Candidatus Aminicenantota bacterium
TGATCTCAAGATAGAATCTATTATTGTCCTTCCAAGTCCTCAGATGGATCTCTCCTCGGTCTTTTGGATAAGCGTAGCGAATGATATTGACACAAATCTCGAGCAGTGATAACTCGATGGTATAATAGTCATTTTCTGAAATAGGTAGCACGCTCAAGTTTGCTTTGAGGAAAGCTCTGATTTTATTCAGCTCTGCCAGGTTGCTTTCAACAGTTAGTGTTTTCATCCGATATATCTTTGATTGAAAAACACAGAAGTTTTATGTCCATAGAATTCTAACAAAAGGTCATTGCAAAGTCATTCTTTTTGTGTTACTTTTTTTGCTTATCTTTTTTAAAATCACCGGATGGAGGCTATTCATGAGTAAAGAGGGAAAACACCTGTTTACATCTGAGTCGGTCACAGAAGGTCATCCAGATAAGATCTGTGACCAGATTTCAGATGCTATTCTCGATGACCTCATCAAACAAGATCCAAAAAGCCGCGTTGCCTGTGAAACCCTTGTTACCACAGGGCTCGTCTTTATAGCTGGAGAGATCTCAAGCGACGGATTCTGTGATTTTCAGAACGTTGTCCGGGATACTGTCAAAGAAATCGGCTATACCAGAGCCAAGTATGGCTTTGATTATGAAACGTGTTGTGTCATATCTTCCATTCATGAACAATCTCCTGATATTGCCAGGGGAGTCGATGAATCAGATGAGCATGAACAGGGCGCTGGTGACCAAGGATTGATGTTTGGTTATGCGACCAGGGAAACAGAGCAACTCATGCCTCTCCCCATAACACTTGCCCATCAACTTGTCCGGAGATTGAGTGAAGTCCGACGCAGTAAAGAGCTTCCTTACCTCCGTCCAGATGGAAAATCTCAAGTCACTGTCGAATATGAAGGGGATGTCCCCAAGCGTGTGGATGCTGTTGTCATTGCTGCGCAGCATGATAAAAAAGTAAACATGCAGGATTTACGCAAAGAGATCCATGGAGCTGTAATCAAAGAGATAATCCCCGTGCACATGATCGACGATAACACCAAAATCTTTATTAATGAAACAGGCCAATTCATCCAGGGAGGTCCATTTGCAGACTCTGGACTCACCGGGCGAAAGATCATTGTTGATACATATGGTGGTGTGGGAAGTCACGGAGGCGGTTGTTTTTCCGGTAAGGATCCCTCAAAAGTAGACCGCTCTGGTTCGTATATGGCTAGATATGTTGCGAAGAACTTGGTTTCTGCGGGAATCGCCGATAAGCTGGAGGTCCAGATCGCATATGCTATAGGAGTGCCTTTTCCGGTTTCTATCATGGTGGACACATTCGGGACTGCAAAAATTCCAGAGGACAATATCAAAGAATTGATCCGGGCTCATTTTAATCTTTCTCCCAAAGGTATGATCGAAAGCCTCGATCTGCTCCGTCCCATATACAAAAAAACAGCAGCTTTCGGACATTTTGGAAGAGAAGAGAAAGAATTCACCTGGGAAAAAACGGACAAAGCTGAGCTATTGCGGAAGGATGCTGGCCTTTAAGGAGATCTAAATGAACTATGATGTAAAGGACCTGGCGCTAGCCAAAAAAGGGAAATTGAGGATTGAGTGGGCGGAAAGATTCATGCCCGTCCTCGGACATATCAAGAAAAAATTTGCTAAAGACAAGCCGCTCAAAGGAGTAAAGCTTGCGGCCTGTCTCCATGTAACGAGTGAAACGGCAAATTTAATGGAGACGTTAAAACTCGGGGGGGCAACAGTGGCACTAACCGCTTCCAATCCGTTGAGCACACAGGATGATGTCTCCGCGGCCCTGGTTAAGCACTACAAAATCCCGGTGTTTGCCATTAAAGGCGAGAACAACAGGACCTACTACCAGCACATCGATCAAGCACTTGACAACAATCCTCATATCACAATGGATGATGGAGCCGACCTGGTGAGCATCATCCATTCGAAACGCCGTAAACTTCTCGGTGAGATTATAGGCGGGACCGAGGAGACAACAACAGGCGTGATTCGACTGAAAAGCATGGCCAAAGAGAAAGTCCTTGAATATCCCATCATCGCCGTCAATGATGCCAACACAAAACATCTGTTTGATAACCGGTATGGGACGGGTCAGAGTACTGTCGATGGAATCATCAGGGCGACAAACATCCTCATGGCAGGGTTGAATTTTGTCGTGGCCGGGTATGGATGGTGTGGCCGGGGAGTGGCCATGAGAGCCAGAGGAGCCGGAGCAAAAGTCATTGTCTGTGAAGTGGAACCGTTACGTGCTTTGGAAGCCGTGATGGATGGGTACCAGGTGATGTCCTTAAAGGATGCTGCAAGAATCGGTGATGTGTTCGTGACCGTAACAGGGGACAAAACCGTCATTACCAAAGATCATTTTTTAAGAATGAAGGATGGAGCTATTGTCGCCAACTCTGGGCATTTTAATGTAGAGATCGATATTCCCTCTTTAGAAAAAATGAGCAAGGGCAAGAGAACAATCAGAGAGTTTGTTGAAGAGTACACACTCAAAAGTGGAAGAAAGATCTATCTTTTGGGAGAAGGGCGGTTGATCAACCTGGTCGCAGCAGAAGGGCATCCTGCAGTGGTCATGGATATGAGTTTTGCAAATCAGGCAATGAGTGCTCTATTTCTGCTGAAACAAGGAAAAAAACTTGAGAAAAAGGTCTATCCCGTTCCTAGAGAGATTGATGATGACATTGCTCGCATGAAGCTAAAATCTCTGGGAATCACCATAGACAGACTTACACCCGAACAGCGGAAATATCTAGCGGGGTGGGAAGAAGGCACCTGATTTTTTACGATTCCCTGTTTGCAGGTCGGAAAAATCATTTGATGAGTTTAAGGTAATCATCGATCTGTCTTCTCATCTCTATTTCAGCACCTAAATAGATCTCGTCGAACCTCTCTCTGGCAAGATTGTATTGTTTGTTTTTAAAATAAGCTACAGCGAGATTGAATTTTAAGTTGAAGTCATCTCTAGAAATTTTTATACCAGCCTTATAGCTTTCGATAGCCTTATCAAAATCATTGAACCTTTCATACAGGATACCCTCAAGGTTATGAGCCATCACCAACCTGGGATTCGCTTCGATGGACTTTTGGACGTAATAGAGAGCATCTTTGTACTTGTCTTGAGTGAAATAAAGGCGGGCGAGATTATAATAGGGGAGCTCTTTGGATTTGTAGTTGGCATCGGATGCAGCTGTTCGAAATTCCTGTTCAGCCTTATCGAGCATGCCAAGCTCCTGGTAAGCCGTACCCATATAATTATGCGCTTCAGTCAGAGCGGGATTGAGTTGCAGGCTTTTCTGGAAATAGTCGATTGCTGTTTTAAACTCACCCTTCATCAAATAAGCGATCCCAAGGCCGTTGTATGAAAGATAATGCTGCGCATCGAGAGCGATGCTCTTATTGAAGTATTTGATGGCTTCATCAATATTTCCGTTGTTCATATGGAAAAGAGCTAAGTTGTATTGATAACGGGGATCTTCCTCTTGCTGTTTTTCCATCTTTTTCTGCGGCGAGGAACAAAAAGATAGAGAAAAACACACTAAAAGAATACCTACAGTTCTTATTTTCATATTCTCACCTCTCTTATAATACGATCTGGGTTATTTACGAGTTGAGATTGCCGTATATGCAAGGCAGCGGCCCATGAAGCTGTAGAAATCTACTGCGAATGGGCTGCAACGATGCAGATGCGGTGAGATCGACTCGCCCAGAGGGTAAAAAATTTCGATATTAAAATATAAACTATACTTTCAAGATAACCATTATCCGATCTTTTGAAGATGAACATTATAACCAACTCATATCACTGAAACTATAATTATATATCGAAATATTTTATAAATAATCCAGTTATTCGTTTTTTAATTTTCTTGCCATTAGGTTCTGCAATGCTGTTCTTGGATCCTTATTCTTGTAAAGGATAAGATAGGTTTGTTCATGGATGGGCATCTCGACATTTTCTCTCTGTGCCAGTTGGTGGCCTGAGAGAGTTGTGGTCACGCCTTCAGCAACCATCCTCATGTGAGAAACGACTTCATCGAGGCGCTTTCCCTGACCAATTTCATAACCCACATAATGGTTACGGCTGAGCTGTCCTGTACATGTGAGGACAAGGTCTCCCACGCCAGTCAAACCGGCAAATGTTTCTCTTTTTGCCCCAAGTGTTATTCCCAATCTGGTAATTTCTGCTAAACCTCTCGTGATCAATGCAGCGCGGGAATTATCACCGAACTGAAGCCCATCGGATATTCCCGCAGCAATGGCGACAACATTTTTAAGCGCACCAGCGATTTCCACGCCAAGAACATCCTCAGAGGTGTAAGCACGCAAGTAAGAACCGGATATCAAGTGTTGGATTTCCTTCGCCACAGCATTATCTTCAGATGCTACGACAACTGCGGTGGGGTGAGCGACAGCGACCTCCTTTGCAAAACTGGGACCTGACAGCACAGCGATCTGAGGCACAAAATGGGGTGAAAAGATATCTGCTATCACCTCACTCATCCTTTTGAGCGTTCCATCTTCGATCCCTTTAGTCAAGCTGACTATGATGTGTTTTGATGTGAGGTATGGCTGAATTTTTGTGTATATGGTTCGACAGAACTTGGAAGGGACGGCGATGAAAACGATCTCAGTCGATTGGACACACTCTCCCATATCATGAAAGAAGGAGACGGAAGACGGAAATATCGCTCCAGGAAGGAATGTCTTATTTTCTCTGAACCGGATGGTGTCTTCATAGATATCTTTTTCTCTAATCCAGAGACGTGTGTCTATGTTCTTTCGGCCAAGATGCAGAGCCACAGCGCTCCCCCAGGACCCACCTCCGATGACGCACACCTTCATGTGGTTTTTTCTCCTAATTTTCTTTCGTTTCCTGCAATCAACCTTTTGATATTACTCATATGTCTGAAAATTATCAAACAGAAGATGGCAATGCTTAGGGTGATGACTGCCCGTTCTCCTATGAAGCAAAGGATGAAAAAGGGGAAAGAAAGCATAGCCAATAGAGATCCCAAAGAAACATACCTTGTGAGCAAGACAACGGCCAGGAAAATTCCGACAGAACACAGGAGCGGGACAGGAGCCAAAGCCGCATACACTCCCACGGCTGTAGCGATCCCTTTCCCCCCTTTGAATTTGATAAATAAAGGAAAGCAATGCCCCAGCACAGATAGAAATCCGCATAGAAGGGCAATCCTTTTATCCGGAAAAAACTTGAGAGCGAAATAAACGACAACAAATCCTTTGAGAACATCAAATAGTCCAACAGGGATAGCATACTTCCACCCCTTGAGCCGTAGAACATTGGTGGCACCGGTTGCTTGACTGCCAAATCGACGGATGTCCTTTTTTTCGCTGAGTTTAAACATAATGTATCCTGCAGGAATAGACCCGACAAGATAGGAGAGAATGGCAGAGATAATCGTCATTTCAGTTGAATTTTCGCAAGGGCGTCGTATTCCGCGCCTGTTGGTTTGAGTGTGCTCTTAAAAAGTGTGACTTCCGCCACTTCCATTTTTCCAAATTCTGTGTTTATGTTTTCAGCCAACTTTTCCAGGACTGGTGCGATGTTGTGACTCGATTTGACTCTTCCCAAAGTCAAGTGGGGATGGAACTTTCGTTTTTCTCGAGGAATAGACATTTTTTCCAGTTTGGATTCTACATCATTCTGAACATATCTCAATTTTGGGTTCTCCTCGATTCCTACCCATAGAATTCTTGGGTGTCTGCTCCTCGGAGGGAATGTGCCTGTGCCCGCTAGCTTCAGCGGAAAGCGCTCATGTTTTAAGGAAATATCCATCAATACGGATTTAATATCATCCTCTCTCTCATCCGGTATTTCCCCGATAAATTTTAGCGTCAGATGCATACCCTGGTTTTTGGTCCATCTGATATTTGGATTGTGACTATCGAGCTTTTGTATGAAGTTAGAAATGTTTTTTTTGATTTCGGGTTCAAGATCGATAGCAACAAAAGTTCTCATGTCAACCTGTTTGATGAGTTAGTCTTATCTTTTATTGTAGAAGATGAAGTCGAAGCATATCAAGGGCTTTCTGGGAGGATTGGGACTTTATGATTTCTCTGTGACCCAAAAAGATATTCTTCACAACTTTGACTCCACCTTCCCAGGATAACCCAACAAAGACAAGACCCACGGGTTTCTCCGGTGAACCTCCCTTAGGTCCCGCAATTCCGGTTATGGAGAGGCCAATATCTGACGCTGACCTCTTCCTGATTCCGATGGCCATAGCCTCAGCAACTTCATGACTCACTGCACCATGCTGGAGGATGATATCAGACGGAATCCCCAAGAGTTGGATCTTAGACTCATTCGAATAGGTCAGGACTCCCTGTAGAAAATAGTCAGAACTTCCTGAAACATTAGTGATGCGGTGACCCAGTAAGCCACCTGTACACGATTCAGCGATGGCCAGAGTTCTTTGGGATTGACGCAATAAAGGCCCTATCACTTCTTCAAGTTCTTCACCCAATGAGGAAAAGATGTTTTCTCCTAAACGTTTTTTGAGGTCGCGTTCAAGATCATGTAAAGCTCCATCAGCTTTTTTATGGCTTTCCAATGATCGAGATAAAAGATGCAGCTCGATTTGCCCAGGATAGGCGAGAATCGTCAGCTTGAGTGATGGCAGCAGAGGGTAGACATCAGAGAGAAGGGATTCGATCTTGGATTCCGTAAGTCCTGAGGTTTTTAACACCCGTCTTGCCACATATTGCTTCTGGAATTCTAGGAATCGCGGCCATACGTAATTTTTAAACATGGGTTTGAGTTCGTGTGGAGGCCCAGGAAGGAGGATGAAAAGCTTTTCTCCTGCTTCCAACCATAGTCCCGGGGCCGTACCATGTTTGTTTTCGAGGACAGAGGAACCTTCGATGATATAGGCCTGTTTATTATTCACAGAAGGCATCTCAAAGCCTCTGCGTTCGAACCGCTGCTTTATCCCATTAAGGAGTTGTTCTTTAAAGATCAATTTTTTCCCGAGAGTGGATGCGATAACCTCACGGGTCCGGTCATCTTCGGTAGGGCCGAGCCCTCCGATGAAAAAGATTATCTCCGAACGGGCGAAAGCGCTGTTGATACAAACAATTAAATCATCCCGGTTGTCTCCAACAATAGACTTGAAATTGATCTCTATCCCCAGATCATTCAGATGCTGGGTGATATAAAGAGAATTGGTATCCTGGTAGTAAGGAGTGAGGAGTTCAGTACCAACAGCGATAATCTCGATTTTGCTGTCTTTCCCGAATTTCATGTTAAAAGCAAGTAGAGATTTATAATAATACCTGCACACACACCGGACACGACATCGTCCATCATGATCCCCCATCCTCTAGGGAAATTTTCGGATTTTTTAATCAAAAACGGTTTTAAGATATCCAGTAGCCGGAAAAGCAGAAAACTGGCAATAAGGAGATGCCATACGGGAGGCATACGGAATAGCACGATAAGTTGTCCTAAGACTTCATCAATAACTGCACTCCGAGGGTCTTCCTTTTTTATCGCCTCTGCATGTACAGACGAAGCCAGTGCGCCAAAGATAAAGATTAAAACAAGAACTCCCAAATAGACTGGCCAATTCCAAGTGTAAAGATAATACCTGTAGAGGAGAATCACCAAAAAACTTGCGATTGTACCCGGAGCTAAGGGTAAGTAGCCGATACCAAATAAAGTAGCGATTAATCGGGCAAAAATCTTCATTGGATAATTTTCCCGATTAAATCATATACATCCCTGTCCGTGATTTCAACTTTTTGAATAGAATTCACACAATCAGGCGTGCTTTTATCCAGGTTTATGAGTACTACGCCATCGACTTCAGGCGCTTGAAACCGGCCTCGAGAGAGCAGGATGTTGGTCTGGTCATTTAGATGCCCTTCAACGAGGACATCGACTGTTTTACCCAGGTATTTTGAATTGTTTTTTAAAGATATCTCAGCCTGGATCTGGAAGATCTCTTCCAATCTTTCTTGTTTAACAGAGTCATGGATGGGATCTCCGAGCGAAAAACAATCGGTCCCTTCTTCGGGAGAATAGATAAAAACTCCTAAATGGTCAAACTGGGCAGACGCGACAAAACTTTTCAGATGTGCAAATTCTCTGCGGCCCTCCCCAGGAAAACCTACGATTAGGGATGTTCGCAAGCTGATGTCTGGAAGCTTCTTTCTTATTTTTTCAATAAGATTCAGGGCTCTGTGTCCGTCTAAACCTCTTTTCATAGCCTTTATGATTTTGGTGTCAGCATGCTGAAAAGGAATATCCAGATAAGAACAGATTTTCTCCTCTTGCATGATCTCAAGAAGGGGATCGGATATTTCTCCAGGATAACCGTATAGAATTCGAACCCATTTCAGTCTCTCGATGCCGATAAGTTCTTTCAGAAGTTCGGCGAGTCCATTGGAGAGTCCTGCATCTCGCCCATAGTAGGTTGAATCTTGTGATATCAGGTTGATCTCTTTAACTCCGCGAGAGACAAGGCTTAAGCATTCTGTTTTGATGGAAGCGATGCTCCGTGATCGATACGGTCCCTTAATCAAGGGGATCGCACAGAATGAACAATTATGGGAGCATCCCTCTGAGATTTTAACATAAGCCCAAGCAGATGGAGTGGAAACAAAACGCGGAGATCGATGATCATACAAATAACATCGGGAAGAACTTTTATAGGGGATCCCCTCCACGGCTGAAACGATTTTATCGAAATCTGTAATACCCATCCAAACGTCTACATCAGGAAAAGCCTTTTGGAGTTCATATGGGTTGCGTTCCACATAACACCCGACAGCGATCAGCTTTTTTATCTTGCCCTTTTTTTTTGTTTTTACGGCATTCGCCAGCGTTTCATTTGCCTCGTCCTTGGCTGGTTGGATGAATCCACACGTGTTGACGATGACAACATCTGCCTTTTGAGTGTCAGTGACGAACGTGTATCCGCTCTGCTGGAGAAAACCGAGCATGACTTCGCTGTCGACAAGATTTTTCGCACAACCTAGGCTGATCAAAGCGACTTTTTTCATCTCATTTCTATGGTAATAGTTACGAAAACACTGAGTTACGGATAGATTTTATAGAGAAGGCGTGGGAAAGGGATTGTTTCTCTGATGTGCTTGATCTTGCAGATCCAGGAGAGTGTCCGTTCAATGCCCAAACCAAATCCGGAGTGGGGGACAGATCCATATTTTCTCAAGTCGAGATACCATTCATAAGCGTCCCGAGGCAAGTTGAATTCTTTAATGCGCTGCTCCAAAAGCTCAAGGTCGTGGATTCTCTGTCCGCCTCCAACGAGCTCTCCATACCCTTCGGATGCCAGGATATCTACACCCAATACCAGGTCGGGGCGATCTTTATCAGGCTGCATGTAAAAGGCTTTTATCGCCTTGGGAAAGTGAGTGATAGCGACCGGAGTATCGAAGATCTCAGAGATGAGAGTTTCCTCAGGAGAACCGGGGTCATCCCCGTATTCCATCTTTGATCCTTTTTCTTTGAGGAGTTTATACGCGTCATCGTATGTGATCCGAGGAAAAGGTGCTTTTACCTTTTCAAGAGGTGTTGTGTCTCTTTCTAGGATTTCGAGTTCTTTCTTTTTCTTTTCCAGAATGCGTCCGATAATGAAAACGATAAGGTCCTCTGCCAGTTCAATTGTATCATCCAAGCGCGCAAACGCAACCTCGGGCTCGACCATCCAGAATTCGATGAGATGCTTTCGTGTCTTTGATTTTTCTGCTCTGAAAGTCGGTCCGAAACAATACACCTTTCCAAAAGCCATCGCAGTGGCTTCATTGTAAAGCTGTCCGCTTTGGCTTAGATACGCTTTCTGGTCAAAATATTCTGTCTCGAAAAGTGTGGTTGTTCCTTCACAGGCACTGGGAGTCAGGATGGGTGTATCCATAAGGCGGAACCCTCTGCCGTCAAAAAAGTCGCGAATGGCCTTGATCAGCTCTGTCCTTATCTGTAAAACCGCATTTTGTTTTTGGGACCGGAGCCAGAGATGCCGATGTTCCATGAGAAAGGGGATGCCGTGTTCTTTAGGTGTTATGGGGTATTCTTCTGCGATTTGAACGATCTCTAGGTCTTTGATATTGAGCTCAAATCCTCCGGATGCTCTCTTCTCTTCCCTCACAGTTCCGCGCAAAATGATCGAAGACTCTTGTGTTAGCTCATCAAACTTGAAAAAGAGAGGATGATCTTTTTCTGCACTGTACATTGTTGACTGGATCAATCCAGTTCCATCTCTCACCAGGATGAAGCGAATTTTTCCGCTAGAGCGCTTGTTGTAGACCCATCCCCGGATCTCAACATCCTGGTCCTTATAGTTAGCAATATCTTCGATGTACACCCATTTCATGACGCCAAAATTATAAGGGTTCTCTAGGCCTAGGTCAACTAAAAAGGATTGCGTAAACACACCATTTTGTGGCTATAATAAGCCCTGGGCGAGGATCCTAATCCTGGTGGTGGCTTGTTTGGATTTGCTCTGGATCCCGATAGGAACCATGATCGGTATTTATGAGCTTTGGGTGCTTCTGAACGAAGAGACAGTCAAGCTGTTTGCTTTGGACACAAAAGCCTGACATTCTGGAAGTAAGATTGACACAACATTGACTCGAGAAAGGGAATGGTGTATTAAGGTGAGTCACTCTCTTGAATGAGGAGCCGAAATACGATGGCTGCGAAAGAAAAAGACATTTTAGCAAGGATTGCTATTTGTGTAGAAAAGGGCAAAGTTAATGCTCAATCACTCCATCCCCCAGATATGAAAGAGCAGGAGGGTGCGGATGAGTTGGTACGTCTTGCTTTGAAGGAGGGAATACCTCCCGCAGAGATCTTAGGGCAAGGCTTAGTGGTCGGAATGGGATCTGTTGGCGAGAGATTTCGGAGAAACGAGATATATCTTCCCGATGTTCTGATAGCAGCGAGAGCGATGACAGCAGGAATGGGACATCTCAAGCCCTATTTTTTGTCCGGGGATATTCAGCACAAGGGAAAAATCGTCATGGGAACAGTGGCCGGAGATCTGCACGATATCGGAAAAAAGATAGTGGCGATGATCTTTGAAGGGGGTGGCTGGGAAGTCATTGATTGTGGGGTTGATGTTTCAGCAGAAAGCTTCATCGAGGCCATAGATCGATATTCTCCTCAGGCCGTCGGATTGAGTGCACTGCTCACCACGACGATGGTCAGCATGGAGCAAACCACAAAAGCAATTAAATCTGTACATCCTGGAGTTTTAGTGGTTATTGGGGGAGCTCCTATCACTGCCGATTTTGCAAAAAGGATCGGCGCAGACATGTATTCTCCTGACCCTCAAGGTGCTCTCGAATTGTTAAATGTTTCCCGTACATAACTTAACCAGAACAATCCAGGCTAAGAATTTGAGTATTCGATCCTTTTTTGGTATCCGAGAAGATACTAACCTGAAAAGATAAAAAATGGCGGAAGCGTTACTATTTAAGCCTGTAAAACTTATTTGTGGGATTATTGCAGCCAGGGATGATATCTTTGCCAAGTCGATCACATACCTCACAGACAGGTTTGGACCGATCGATCATACAAGCTTGCTCATGGTATTCAAATTCACAGATTATTACGCAAAGCAGATGGGGGAGGGGCTAAAAAGGAAGTTCGTCAGCTTTGCTGAACTTGTTTCACCGGAGAAGTTGAGCGAAACAAAAATCCGCACGAATGTGTTGGAAGAGGACATGAGAAAGGAGTCTGGGTCGGCCAAGCGTATCGTGAATCTCGATCCAGGATACATGACGGCTTCCGCGTTAATCATGGCAACGGCCAAAGATTTTTCCCATAGGATCCCTTTACAAAAGGGGATCTATGCACATTTAGAGCTTCTTTTTGGAAAGAATGATGTTAAGACGTTGAGCTGGACCTACCCCGATTACCGAACAGACGAATATCAGCAATATTTCTTAGAGGTCCGTAAAACATACCTTAAACAAATTAAAAGTCGTTAGGGTCAAGTCCTGAGATCTCTCTAAGTTTCTCTACAATTTCCGGAAGTTCGGTAAGCACCCTGTCGATATCCTCTTCTGTGTTAAACCGGCCGAGGGACATCCGAACAGAGGACCTTGCTACTTCTGGCCTCAGACCGATAGCTCTGAGGACATGAGAAACATCTTCAGACTCTTCGCTACAAGCGGAACCCGTAGAGACATAGATGTCTTTTGTTCCCAAAGACAGGAGAATAGCTTCTGCTTCAAGTCCGAAAAATGAAAAATTGAGTGTCCCCTTGATTCTGTTTTTCTCGTGACCGTTGAATTTCACATTGGGAATTTTTTCTTCAATTCCCCTTTTCAGCCTCTCAGCCAGCTTTGCGATCGTTTTTTTATCTTTATCTCCTCGTTCAAGGAGAACACGCACGGCCTTACCGAATCCTACGATACCAACAGTATTTTCCGTTCCTGCTCTCATCAGCCGTTCTTGATGTCCGCCATAAATGAGCGGTTTAATTGGGGTCCCTTTCCGGACATAGAGGGCTCCGATTCCTTTGGGACCGTATGTTTTATGCGCAGAGATCGAGAGAAGATCGACCTCCAACTTATTGACAAGGACATCGAT
The DNA here is from genome assembly GCA_013139435.1 of Candidatus Aminicenantota bacterium. GTDB lineage: Bacteria > Acidobacteriota > Aminicenantia > Aminicenantales > Aminicenantaceae > WTAW01. The sequence continues at coordinate 12,601 of WTAW01000289.1, forward strand.
TTTACCAAAGCTTTGGACCGCATCGGTGTGGACAAGAACTCCTCTTTCTTTAGCTAAACGGACAACCTCTTCTATGGGCTGGATGGTCCCGATCTCGTTGTTCGCATGCATGATAGAAACCATCGCTGTTTGAGAAGTGATGGCATCTCTCAGAAAATCAAGATCAATGGTGCCTTCTGGGTCTACAGGGACATAGATGACTTTTTTCCCTTTGCTCTCTAGATAATGACCTGTTTCTATAATAGCGGGATGCTCAATGGCTGAAGTGATGAATTCATTCTTATCAGGGATCGCATCCATGACGCCACGCACGGCGAAATTATCTGCCTCGGTTCCAGATCCTGTAAAAACAATCTCTGACCTCTTAGCGCCCAACGCATCAGCGACGGACTCTCTGGCTTCTTTTATCATCTCTTTCACTTCTCTGCCTATGGGGTATAGGGATGAGGGATTACCGAAATACGTCTTTAAAAACCGAGACATCTTCTCACCGACGGTTGGGTCTATTGGGGTTGTCGCGTTATTATCCAGATATACCATGTGCAATACCTTATGAAATGAGCCTTTCTCTGAGGATCCTTACGACCTCAAAACCTGCCCTTTTCTGGCCTTCACTCGCTGCAGCGCCAATATGGGGCATCGCAATGACATTCGGGTGATCGACCAGAGTAAAGTCATCAGGCGGTTCTTTTTCAAAAACATCAATAGCAGCTGCTCTCACTTTCCCAGATTCGAGAGCTCTCAATAGCGCCTCTTCATCGACAACGCCTCCCCGGGATGCATTGATGATGATGGCACCATCTTTCATCTTACCGAACGCTTTATCGCTGATCAAATGTTTTGTGCTGGCAGTGAAGGGAAGATGGAGAGAGATCACATCAGATTGAGCAAGAAGCTCGTCGAGCTCGACCTGTTGGATATCCAGCGGTGTTTGAACGTCGACGATGTCGAATACAACCACCTTCATCCCGAAAGCAATTGCCCGTTCGGCGACAGCAAGCCCGATGCGGCCGCTGCCGATGATCCCCAAAGTCTTTCCGTAAAGCTCCGTCCCTTTGAACTTTTTCTTCTCCCATTTGTGCTCTTTCATGGAGATGTTCGCCTTCCCCTGGTTTCGGACAGTGGCTAGCATAAGACCAAACGTATGTTCAGCAACGGAAATTGTGGTCGCAGAAGGCGTGTTGAACACTTGGATCCCTTTCTTTTCGGCTTCTGCCACATCGATATTGTCCAGACCGATCCCCGCTCTCACGAGAAGCTTCAAGTTTGTCCCTGCTTCGATGACAGGCTTCGTGATCTTTGTAGCACCGCGCACCACAGCTGCATGAAATTCCGGGATGGTGCTGACAAGTTCCTCTTCATCCATGCCAGTTTTTAGAGTGACATCTAATCCAGAAATCGATTTGAGCTCTTCGAAAGCATCGGGATCCATTGGATCACAGATAAGTACTTTTTTCATTCCCAATTCTCCTTTAAAATTTCTTTGGCGGTACACACAGAAACGCCTTTTTGAAAACTGTATCCCACGTCTTCAAGTGCCATTTCCAATGCACTCAAAGCGGTTAAAATATCAAATCCATCCATATATCCAAGATGAGCAATCCTGAAAAATTCTCCTTTATGGGGATCTTGAGCTCCTGCAATGTACGCCTTATATTTCTCTTGCATCGTTTTTA
>WTAW01000294.1 GCA_013139435.1 Candidatus Aminicenantota bacterium
TATATTAGAATAATATTATATATAATTTATTTTATATGTCAAGAAAAAAATTCCCTTTAGCCTGGATTATTCACGAGTCGAGGTTGCTGCAACGGCAAGGAAGTGGCCCATGAAGCTGTAGTGAACTACCGCGAGCCGACCCAACCTAACCCGGGCTACAACGAAGCCGATGTAGTGAGATCGGCTCGCCCGAAGGGTAAAAAATACCGATGAATATAGAAAAATTCTTCTGAAAAAGCTTTTCCAGTATTATCAGGATAACTTCCTGATAATGCTGAAGAAAATAAGGCATCGGCATTTTTTATGGATAGGTCAGGTTAGAAGTATTTATCCATCATTCGGTACTGAATAGCCTCGGAGATATGGCTGGGATTGATCTGTTCCGCTCCCTCCAGATCCGCGATCGTCCTCGCCACTTTCAGGACTCGCGTGTATGCCCTAGCACTGAAACCCAACTTGTTGACAGCCATCTCCAAAAGCTCTCTTCCCTCGGAAGACACTTGACAAAACTTTTTCACCTCTCTTGTCCCCATCTGGGCATTGGAAAAAAACTTTTTTTTCTTATACCGTTTGAGTTGGATCTTTCTCGCCACAATCACTCTGCACCTGATCTCAGAAGAACATTCCCCTTCAAGTTTAGAGATAATCTCTTTGAACTCGACCTTCGGCACTTCGATCTGAATATCGATGCGGTCGAGCAGAGGCCGGGAGATCTTCGAGTAGTACCGATATCTCTGAGAATCAGTACACTCGATGTCCCCAGAAAATATTCCGGCAACAGCATCCTCACAGGGATTCATGGCGGCGATCAGCATAAACGAAGAGGGATAGGATACACTCATGGTGGCCCTGGAAACAGTGACCTCGCCGTCCTCAAGAGGCTGACGCAAGCTTTCCAGAGCATGCTTACGAAATTCGGGGAGCTCATCCAAAAACAAAACTCCATGATGTGCGAGGCTGACTTCTCCTGGCTTTGGCCAAAGGCCTCCACCGATGAGACCAGCCACAGACGTTGTGTGATGAGGAGAGCGAAAAGGCCTCTCCCCAATTACGCCTCTTGACTTCAACAATCCCGATGCACTGTAGATCTGTGTGACTTCAATGATCTCCTCGAAGCTCATAGGCGGCAAAATCGTCGGCAATCGTCTAGCCAACATGGTTTTTCCCGCACCCGGAGGTCCGATCAGAAGGACATTGTGGCCTCCTGCAGAGGCCACCTCTAGCGCACGTTTTGCATGTTGTTGTCCGCGGATCTCCTGAAAGTCCACCTCAAAACTCCGTGAGGGCTGGAGGTCTGCCAACCGGTATGAGGAGGGAGATAGGCTATCTGGCTGCGCTAGCAATCGGGTGACTTTCACCAGGTCTTCCAATCCAAAGATATCTACGCCTTGCACTAAAGCGGCTTCTCTTTCATTGTCCTTAGGGATGACAACACCTTTAAATGCCAGGTCCTTAGCGAGAACGGTCGAAGACAGGATCCCCTTCCCGCTTTTAATCCTGCCGTCCAATGCCAGTTCTCCCAGAAAAAGGTAATCTTGAAGCCGGTCGAGAGGGAAGAGATCAAGGTAAGCTAGCAAACCCAAGGCGATGGGAAGATCGAAAGACGAGCCCTCTTTCCGTCTGTCCGCAGGAGCCAGATTGATGATGACTTTCCGCGAGGGAAATTTGTAGCCGCAGTTTTTCAGCGCTGTCTTCACCCTTTCCCGACTCTCTCTCACCGCAGCATCGGGAAGCCCTACAATCACGAAGTCAGGAAGACCCAGGGAGATGTCGACTTCAACCTCTACAAGATACGCCTCGATCCCATATAAAGAAGCACTGAAGATCTTGAATAACATTGCCGTCCGTATACACAGACGAATCAACATCCTTGTTTTTATCAATATCTGTGAAAAAAACTGAATGGGAATCTAAGATCAGGAATATTTATCCTGGATTATTAGGCTATCCTGGGAAGGGATTACTTCTTAGACGTAAATTCCTTTGCCAAACTTTCCAGTTGATCCTCAACGTCTACTTGGGTTTTAAACTTAATTTTTGTCATCCGGATAGGGGCAGCCTCTTTTTCAGGAACGAATTCGATCTCTGTTTTGACCTCTGCCCTTTTCGCCTCTGCCTCTCTGATCCTTCTCAGCTGCTCTTCCTTGTCCTCAGAGTCTCTCTTCTCACCGAACAATTTTTCTCTGACCCATGGGACAGTGATCTTTGCGATCTCTTTCAAGGTTTCCAAAACACCATCGCCGTTTATGGCAGAAGATTCCACATACGGGCGCCCCTGTGGATTGAGAAGGCTGTTGAACGTTTCCACAGGAATAAGGTTCTCCAGATCACGCTTGTTGTATTGAAACACCAAAGGGATCAAATTTAGATCGATATCGTGGTCCAAGAGGTTACGTCTCAGATTGTCGAAGTTTTCCAGATTGGCATCGATAAGTGGAACTTGTGAATCTGCCACAAAAACGATCCCATCCACTCCTTTGACCACGCTTTTCCGGGAGGCTTCGTAGAACACCTGACCAGGGACGGTCATGAGCTGAAAATGTGTGTTGAATTCATTGATCAAACCGGCTCTAATGGGGAGCAGGTCGAAAAAGAGCGTTCTTTCGATAGGAGTTTCCAAACAGATCAGTTCTCCCCGAGAATCAGGGTCCATTTTACTGTAGATGTAGCGGATATTGGTGGTTTTCCCGCTGAGACCTGGACCGTAATACACGATCTTGATCGCCAGGCTTTTTGTTGCGTAGTTTATAAAGGCCATCTATCTCATTTTCAGAGTCAATTTTTAACACAATTGGCAAATGGAGTCAATTTAAACCTAGCTGCCTCCTTTCCCTTGGCGCCTCTTCAGAGCATTATACCGCCCTACATATCAACATGTTCGTATGTTCTTCATAGGACGTGTCCGTTAAAAAATTTAGTCGGTTTTAGTTCCAGGAATATGAAGAAAATTGCTGAAATGCCGGATCTCAGCAGAAAGGAACGTTCCAAGAGAGAGAATTCAGGTCAAAAAAGCGAACATCTGTTTGTACTTCTCAACAATCTTAGGCCAGTAATAATTGTCTCTCACATACTTGAGCCCGTTCTCTCCCATCCGCTCTCGTAATCGCGAATCGGTCAAAAAGAGATCGAGCGCTGCTTCGAATTCTTCAGAGTTGGAATAAAACAGACCACTGCCGCCTTTCAGGCAGTGTTGTTTGAGGGGCTCTGTCTGTTCCTGGACGAGGATGGGCGTTTTCACGGCCATAGATTCCAGAGCGGCCATACACAGGCTCTCAAGACGGGAGGGATGAATGGTGGCCAATGCCGAAGCCATAGCCGCGTTTTTATCTTCCGGGCTGAGGAATCCTAAATATTTGATCTTGGGGTGTTGTGGAATTTCCATCAGAAGTTTACCGATGAGAACAAGCGTAAGCTTCGGATTTTTTCGGTTGTAACGGCCAAAGTAATCAACAAGATCTTGGCACCCTTTTCCCGGCTCTATCCGGCCAGCATAAAGAATGAAGGGAGGAAAGATCCCATGCCTTTGCGAAAAGAGCGAGCCCTTAACGTTCTCGGGAATCTCCACGCCCACACCCACGATATCCTGGTATTTGTCTGCGAAAGGGAACTCTTTGGCAAGCATGTTTCGCTCGGCCTCTGTGTTGAACATGAAGGCGTCGGGCAAAGCAAACACCTGCTTCATCATGTCAAGATACAGAGCTGGCTCATCATGTGCTGTTGAAACAAGGGCTTTTCTCTTCTTTACTCTCTGTAGGCCCCAGTATGTGTTGTAGTAAAGATAGGTAAAAAACACGAACACATCATGTTCATCCTCCTCTTTTTCCAAGGCATCCAGAAGGGAAGAACACACAGGGCCCTGCTGTTCCATCCATTCGACCTCATCCTCGTGCGTGTGTGCGTTGGCAAAAATCCAATCGGAGTACTTATTGAACACGTTGATATCTCTCTCTTTGTCGACTTTATAACGTTTAACAACAACACTGTTCAAAACGGTCTCACCCGAAGCATACTCGTTTTTCCAGGTGATATAATCTTTGGCTGTTGTCGTATACACTGTGCAATTAAAACCATTTTCTGCCAAGACTTCTGCGATCTGACGGCAGAGGAGCTCTGCGCCTCCTAAAACTTCTTTCCCGTACCGTTGAACAACAAAAGCGATCTTCATTTAGCTAGACTCCTAAAACTCTCCAACAGGAACTCTTTCAGATCTGTTGATCTATATCTTTCCAGCTGCTGGCGCTGACTTGTGATTATCTCCTTCCTGAGCGCCTCATCGTGTGCCACAAGATGGATAAGCTCACCGATCTTGTCCACGCTCTCATTATCGTTGATGAGGACTCCGGAATCACCCAAGGTATAGGGAACAGCCGTTGAGTTGAAAGCGATTATGGGGAGATCAAAGATCATGCCCTCTACAAAGGGAAGCCCAAATCCCTCATGCTCGCTCAAGGAGAGAAACACATCCGAGGCTTTATACAGGGCAAACATCTCTTCATCAGGAATATGGCCCGTGAAACAAATCTCCTCCGGTTTGAGATAGAACTCATCCGCGAGCCGGACTAAACTCTCATAGTACTTGGGAAGAGAGGCCGTTTTGCCCACAACGATCAGCCTCACCAGAGGGGAAATATATTTTTTGTAGTAGAAGACCACCTTGATGAGCGCATCGATCCTTTTGTTCGGGACGATACGCCCCACAAAAAGAATGTTGATACGGTCATCGTCAAAGATTTTATACATGAAGCTACTCGATGGCTTTTCATACTTCTTATAGTCGATAAAGAGTGGGAAGACCTCTGTTTTTTTGAAACCCAGAGCCGTCAACTCATGGCGGTTATACTCAGAATCAGCCAAAGACAACTGGACATGGGAGGACAAGGATTTGAGCTCCTCCCGCCCCAATCGAGAGATGTGCACCATTTCCGGGTTGAATCCTTCGAAATACGTGTGAGGCGTGATGTTGTGGTAGATCATCACTTTTTGGCTGGGCAGTTTGATGAACGCCGGTGTCAGAGGAGAGGGCAGGGCAAAATGCAGGATCGTGATGTCCGCAGGGTCGGGCTCAGGGAAGGAGGTGAATAGTTGGGATTCTTCCTCAAGAACCGAATCTCGCGTCAGACAATAGATGTCGGATAAAAAACCTTGAGACAGAAAAAACTGCCTCAAATGGTCAGCCGTGTCACCGATGGCATCTCCTCTGTGGAAAGCCGGGACAAGCTGGTCTACTCTCATATCTGGGTCACCTTTTCTACATGACTCATCA
>WTAW01000226.1 GCA_013139435.1 Candidatus Aminicenantota bacterium
GCATTAGAGTTAGGAGCTGAAAGGCAAGCTCTATTATTTTATATTTATTACATCTAATTTGCGAAGCCTTCTCTGCCTGATATTATCACGGAGAGAAAAATAGATATTGTTCGCTCCTTTCTCTAAGGGGATATCTATCACTTCGCTCAAAGAATGTCTGTCTTTGATACTTGTTCTGAGATCTTCGAGAGAGAGCCTCTTTCTTATCTCTTTTTTTTGTTCAAAGGAACTTTTTGTCTCTATGTTTTCCACTTTTATGCTGAGTTCAATATCGTAGACATATTCATCGTTTTCTTTCCGAAAATGGAGGGTTCCTAGAGGAATTTCAAAAAAACATTCAATCGTATAGTTTTCTTTCCCGTCTTTTTCTAATTGGCCTAAAGCTTTCGAGTAATCAAGAAAAGGAAGGGTTTGGGGCGAAGACTCATCTTCTTCTATTTCGCCTATTCTTTGAAACTGTATCATGTCAGGATCGCTCATGATGTGTGTCATCATGTTGAAGGGCCTCACTGTCACATCCGTGTTCAATTTGTAATCACCGGTGCTGTAGTAGTCGACAAAAACGAGTCGGAGAGGTCCCGAGAAATAGTCGGGGTACTGGTTGTAAACCCAGATTTGTGTCGGCCTTTCTGTCCTTGTCCCTTGCTCAAGCAAGTCAGAGCTAAGTTCCCTCAATCCACTCTGGAGATCTAAGGTGGCATCCCCCATGCTTTTTTTTATGACATCTGTGGGGGGGCCGAGAAGCACGTAGATTCGTCCTCTGTCGGTCATCCAGCCGGGGATTCCTGATCTAAAGGCTTTATTAGCACGAGCAATCCTTGTGTAGTATATATTGCGGAACTCGTTTTTTTCGGTCTCCGGATCGGGATCTCTTCTTTTCCAGAATTCCGCTACGAATTCATGTCTGTCTTCGGGGGGCATTTCCCGGAAAATCTTCTCTTCTTGGGGTGTAATGATATAGCGGATGAGGCTTAAAAATTTTTCGCTATTTTTGTCTACAGGAGCTTCCACGATTTCATAAGATGCACAAGTGAGAAAAAAACAGAGGAGTAAGGCTAAGAGAAAAAAGTACAAAATGCGCATCTAGAGTTCCTGGGGAAGATCCCCTATTTCCCGTATATTAAATAGGATCATTTCTGGCATTTTTCCATGAGGGCATCTAGCCTTTCTCTTTCAGCAGGAGACATGAGATGGTAGTGTCTTTTTTTATACTCACTGAGCATTTCAAATGCTTTGACTTTATTCCCGGAGTTTAAATGGGCCATCGCTAGATCAAAACGAGCCTGACCGAAATCTGGGTCAGCTTCCAGAGCTCTTTCCCAGCAATAGATCGCTCCTCCCAGATTTCCTTGTTGCTTGTATGCGTGCCCTAATCCAAAATAAGGAACTGAATATCCGGGATCGAGTTCAATAGCTTTTTTGTAGTATTCGAAACATCTAGAAAAAAGGAATGGATCCTTTGTTTTGAAGCCGTAAGAATAGCAGGCATTGGCGAGGTTGTTGTAAAGCTCAGGATGCTTGTCATCCAGGGAAAGACCCATCTCGAAAGCCTTGATCGCCTCGTCAAAACTGCCTTTATTGGCATAGGCAGTCCCAAGGTTATTCCATATTTCCGGATCATACTCGGCTTCTCTAATGCTCATTTTTTCGAAAGTGCTGATGACTTTGTCATACTGTTCGACAGAAATGAGGCCTTTCATGTATTCGATAAATATCTCATAACTTGTGGGGAGAGCGTTGAGTCCCTGCTCCAGGATTGCCAATGCCCCCTCTGTATTTCCTGTCTCCTGATAGATGGCAGCAAGGTTCTTATACGCCATATCAATATCTTTTCTCTCTTCTAAGATGCCCTTCAAAAGCTTGATTCCTGCGTCTTGTTTTCCATCTTTATAGAGCTCCCAAGCATCATCGGTCCTATTTATAAAAGGAAGGAGGGTCTTTATATCGTCTTGAATGCCAAAATTCTTTTTTTGCAAAACTTGAACGCTCGAGACATAGCCCAAGCTGGCCAGTCTCTCGCGAGTTTTTCGGTCGACGGGTTGAGCAGCATCAACTTTTTCAGAGGGTGTCATGTCATTAATAATCTTGTTAAGCTGAGATTTAAGCTTGGCGACATTTTTTCGTTCGACCAGGTTGGCGAACTCATCAAAATCACGGTCCAGGTCATAGAGCTCAGGAATGGGAGAATCAATGAATTTTTTCTTCTTGAGTATAAAACCCCTCAAGGGAGCCCATCCGCGGCTGTAGTGGGGATACAAGGATTCGAAGTAGATTGGCTTTTCTGGCAGCCTTTTTCCCTTCATAGCCGGAAGGAGAGAGGTTCCTTGAAGAAAAGATGGCTTCTCGATTCCCAGAGCATCGCAAACTGTCGGGAATATGTCGATATGGCTTACATAGTGCTCGACGTGGCCTGGGGCAATTTCAGGGAGGACAAAAATGAGAGGGACCCACGTGGAAGAGTTGTAGGCGAAATAACCATGAGTCTTCTCGCCATGCTGGCCTAATGATTCTCCATGGTCTCCAGTGAAAATAATGAGAGTTGAATCGAACAGATCGTTCTCTTTCATGTGCTCAAAGAGTTTTCCCAGGGCCAAATCGACGTAGGCAACCTCGCCATCATACGGAAACTCTTTGTATTGAGTCTTGAATGGCTCCGGCGGCTCGTACGGGATATGCGGATCCCAACAATGGATCCAGAGAAACCAGGGGGATTTTCGACCTACGACCCATGTAAGGGCAGACTCGATCACAGCTTCAGCCCTTCTCTCTAAAGAGGCGAGATTTTTTGAGTGACTGCGGCTGTATTTATCATCATAGACATCGAAACCTTGTGCTAATCCAAACCTTGAGTCGAGAGGGTAGGCCCCCACGAATGCTCCGGTTGCATAGCCATTATTCTTGAGATGCTCAGCCAAGGTTAGCAACTCTTCGCTGACGATAAAATTTAAATTTTCATGAACTCCATGATAGTTAGGAGTTGTTCCTGAGAGTATATTTGCATGAGAGGGCAGTGTCGTAGATGTGTTAGCGAATGCTCTAGAGAAGAGAACGCCTCTCTCTGCAAGATCATCAATGTGCGGAGTTTTAGGATTCTGGCTGCCATAGCAGCTCAACCTGTCAGGTCTGAGTGTGTCAATGGTGATAAGAAGGATATTATGCTTTGTCTCTTCTTTCCTTAGAGAGTACAGGGAAGGTGAGATAAAAATCATGACAAAAAATGGAAGAATCAAATAATATTCCGCTCGAAAGCGACTTGTTTTTTTCTCTTTTCGTCTTGTTTTGCCTTTATTCGACGAAAAACACATCTCTTTAAATATCCTCTCTTTATAATTCTAACTGAAAAAGAAATATTTTTCTTCACTTAAAGCGTATACATCACCAAATCCGTGATGAATGACTATTTAAATGTAGGGTCCGTTCCCCGAGCGGACCGTTTGGGAAACGGTCCCTACATAAAAAGGACCATGCCCGCCTAGAGCCCTTCTTATGGTTTTGGGGATGTTTCCTCACATAAAACAGGTAGAGAAATTCACTTAGATTTCACAGGGATAGAGGGAGGGAAAAATCCCTCCCTCTTATTTTATCGACTTAAGCAGTTTCTTTTTGTACTAGAACGTGAACCTCACTCCAAAACGGACAGAACGGACACCATAGGCGCTGGTTATCATTCCATAGTCTGTGTCCAATCTGATTTCCGGTGGATCTCTGTAGGGATAGAGATATGGATTGGGATTTTGGCTGACATTATAGCCGCTTCTTCCAAAGAGGTTGAAGACATCCATTATGAGACCCAGCTTGCCAAACTCACCCAAAGCGAATGATTTCTCCACCCTCATATCAAACATGGTATAGGGAGGATATCTTCGGGTTCCATTCGTCTCGGCAGCGACCGAAGCATAGCTGTCTTGAGTAGGAATGCTGGAGGGGAAATAGACGCGCGAAAGCGTTCTTCTCCAGGCTGACCCAGAGCGGTGCTGGAAATAACCGGTGAAGATGATGTCGTAGGGGAGCAGGATAGACGCCATGAGTTTGACCTGCCAGGGGCGGTCGAATGCCACCCGGCCGTAGGAGTTTATCATCGTGTTGGGGTTGTCGAACAAGCTTGACTCGCCTTCTGTTGATCCGTATGTGGGAGAAGCGTTGCCTTTGAAGGCAGAATACAGGATCGAACCCTGCAATTGCCACCCACTGGACATCCTCTTGTCGAAAGTCAAAACCAAAGCCGTGTATTCCCTCTTGGCTTCAGGGGGATTCGTACCTTCGTAAGCCCGTGTTGGAGCGTAATCAGCCAGACCATAAACTGTCATGTTCTGGTCATCGTCTGTCCCCCATTCTCCATCCCAGCCGGGATCGATAAAATCATAGGGGAGCCAGATGGGCCGCC
>WTAW01000164.1 GCA_013139435.1 Candidatus Aminicenantota bacterium
TAAAAAAATCTCAATGGAAGAGAGATTGCCAAAATAGTCTTCCAGATAATCAAGCCGAATTATGATGGGTGTTAGTTATACATGTATCGACATTTTTTATGAATAATTTAGGTTAGTTTTCGGCTTGTTTCTTGAGGATCTCATAGTAATCAAGACTCAACATATGATCCTCGTGCGAACAGAACCGATTGGGTTCTGTGCCGGGGATGAACACTTCTCTAAAGGGGAAAAGGCAAAAGGGAGTTGAAAGCAAACCCGTCTTTCGGTCTATCTCCACAAAAGAGAGATTGGGAGGAACTTCAAATTCTTCCTCAGGCTCCCACTTATCACCGTTTTCTTTGGCGATTATCTTTTCCTTCTCGATGATTCTATGGAAAAAATCTACCCAGATGGGTAATGCCGCCACAGAACCTGCCTGCCTATCTCCGATGGAGATTCTTCCCTCTGGGTGCCCCACCCATACACCCGCACAGAGAGAGGGAGAAAAGCCCATAAACCAGGCGTCTGAAAAATCATCCGTTGTTCCTGTTTTTCCAGCCAACGGCTTTTCCAGCCATCTCGCCGCCTGGGCTGTTCCACGCTGAACAACTCCCTGGAGTAAATTGGTCATTATGTAGGCGATTTGAGGAGAAATGACTTCTTCTGACTCCACGGGAGCTTCCTCTAACACATTTCCGTCCTTATCTTCGATACGAATGATAAGGTAGGGAGGGATTCGGATCCCTTTGTTCGGAAAAGTCGAAAACGCTGAGACGAGCTCGATGAGCCTCACTTCAAAGGCCCCCAATGCCAGGGAGGGATAGGGATAAATTGTCGATGTGATACCGAACTTTTTACAGTAGTCGACACCTATTTGAGGAGAGATATAATTCAATATCTTTGCGGTGACGATGTTTCTGGATTCTTCCAGGCCCCAGCGAAGAGTGACAGCCCCCTTGTACTTAAGATCATAGTTAGGCGGCGACCACACATCTCCCGACCACTGGTCCTCAAAATCTGTGGGCTCATCCACGATCACGGTCGCTGGGGTGTAGCCATTTTCAAGGGCAGCCGTATAGAGCAAGGGTTTGATGACCGAACCAGACTGCCTTAGAGCTTGCGTGGCTTGATTAAACTTGAGTCGATCGAATGAATATCCCCCGATCATCGCTTTGATCTGTCCAGTGTGCGGATCTATAGCCAGGAAGGCTCCCTCCAAAACAGGCACCTGCTCAAGGGAAACAGAGATCTCTTTCTTTTCTTCATCTATGCTGTCCAATTTGACGTGGATGACATCTCCGCTCTTTATGAGTGTCTTGAGGTTATTGGATTTGGTCCAGCCGATATCTTTGTTGGCCATTTTCCCTGTGTAATCTTTGACTTTGACATTCGCACTTCGTCTTTCCACAGAGAGAACTACGGCTTCTATGATCTGACCTATTTCCAGGGAATGCTTACGCCAGCTTTTGAGCAAGGTTTCATTGGATCCGGGATCTTTGAGAGGTTCTGATAACTCCTCAAGATTTTCCACTCCAATTTCAAGGAGATTGATTTTATCCATCCTCCACCCTTGCCTTTTATCCAAAACATGGAGGTGTTTGACCAGAGCATCCTCTGCATATCTCTGGTATTCTTTGTTTAGAGTGGTATAGACCTGCAATCCCTGTGTGTAGAGGGCATCAGCGCCATAGTTCTTCTCCAGATATTTCCGGACCTCCTCCTTGAAATAAGCCGCGAACCCAGAAACATCGCGGTAGAGAGGAAGGACACTCATAGATGCTTGTTTGGCCGCCTCTCCCTCTTCTTGTGTGATGTAGTCTTCGTCCACTAACCTGTTGATTACATGGTTGCGACGGCGGAGTGTGCCTTCAAGATTTCGGTACGGTGAGTAAAGACTTGGCCCTCGGAAGATCCCTGTGATCAGAGCGGCTTCCTCCAACGCCAGTTCAGAGACCGGTTTTCCAAAATACAGGCGTGAAGCTGCTTCGATTCCGTAGGCGCCATGACCCAGATTAAACTGATTGCAGTATAGGGTGAGGATCTCTTGTTTTGAATAATTCTGTTCGATCTGGAGTGCAAGCAAAACTTCTTTGAGTTTCCGACGGATGGTTTGTCTGCGATGGAGAAACAGCTCTCTGGCAAGCTGTTGACTGATCGTGCTCCCCCCCTGCAGTCTCCTGGGAGTCAAGATGAGCTTGATGTCTTCCTTAAGCGCCCGCAGCATGCCCAAAAAATCAATCCCCTTGTGGCTGTAAAACCTGGGGTCTTCTGTAGCGATAATGGCATTGATCAATATCTCGGAGATATCTTCAAAGGCGACCTCTATCCGCTTTTCGATCGCATATTCCCCGATGACCTCTCCATCATCCGCATAGATATACGTAATGATATTCGGCTCAAACTCTTCCAAATCGGAGATAGAGGGAAGATTCTGCAGGATCGCCTTATAGCTGCCAACGCTTACGCCCATGACCAAGAGAAAGAGCACACACAAAATCCATGCAACTTTCTTGAAATATCTCTTTTGGGTGATATTCTTCAGACTGGGCCTTTTAAGCTTGAGCTTTTTTAGATTTGGCTTTTTAAGACGGATGACGAATTTATTCAACACATCTCAAATATAACAAATTTCACTGAGCTGGTCTAGATTTGGCTTTTTACGGATTCGAAGAACTCAAGCGTGATGTTTTCTATCTGTTTCGCGATGTGTTCGATGGATAGAGTGGCGTCAATATGATAGATATTATCTCCCTGGAGGCTTTTAAAGATTTGCCTCACCTTTACCAAGTATTCTTCGCGTTCGAAGAGCATGTCCTTCTGTCCCCTATCTTCGATGCGTTCCAGACCTTGGCCTGCCGCCACATCCAAAATGAAAACCAGATCCGGTCTTACGGCAAAAACTTCATTCCTTTTGCGTATCGATTCGGGATCGATCCCTTTTGCCCCTTGATAGGCAATGGTCGAAAAATAGTACCTATCCAGAATGATCACTTCTTTTCTCTCGAGAGAAGGTTTTAAGTTAGTTTTAACATTTTCCTCGCGGTCTTTCTGGAACAACTCCAACTCCTCCTCCGGAGTGAGAGAACCGGCGAACTTGGCTTTCCTTTTGATCTCTCGCCCCCACTTACTCTCGGAAGGTTCGCGAAAGTATACAACCGAATAGCCCAGTTCATCGAGCTTTTTCAATAAAATCTCCGCTTGTGTGGATTTTCCGGCACCGTCGATGCCTTCAAAAACGATCAAAACGCCCTTCTTCAACTCTGTCATTTTATATTCCGAACACATCAAACCTGAACTCGTGAATAATCCAGGCTTATAAGGATTTGATATTATGATAATCCGTGAAAAATGAAAAGTAAAACACGATAAATATTTTATTTCAAAAAAATATTCAATTTTACCTTCAAATCCAGCTGAAATAACGATGGGCTTGAATATCATCCTAAAGTTGGTGGATTACGATGCGCAACGATTTACTAATTTTGTAGTTTTAATAAAGTTACCCTGACTATTCACATAAGAATGAATTATTCACGGGCCGAGATCGCTGCAAAGGCGAGGCAGTGGCCCGCGAAGCTGTAGTGAACTACCGCGAGTGGGCTACAACGAAGGCTTTGTAGTGAGATCGGCTCGCCCGTAGGGTAAAAGATGCTGCCAATAAGATATTGAATGCTTTTAAAATATAAATTTGGCAGCAGCTTTTATGAATAATTCATAGTTAGGAGATTGAAAATTTTTAAGCTCTATGATAATTTATCTAACCTGGATTATTCACGAGTCGAGGTTGCCGCAGATGCAAGGCATGGAGGGCGAAGCTGTAGTTTACTACCGCGAGACCCGACATAACGAAGCAGATGTGGTGAGATCGGCTCGCCTGAAAGGTAAAAAATGTCGATTATAAATAGAAAACACATTAAAAACGGCAGTGTTAAGGTAGTTTACTGGAAGAATAAGGGTAATGATCGAGATTGCTTTTGTTGAACAAAGTATCGACATTTTTTATGAATAGTTCAGGCTAATCATCGCGGAGGTTACCAAATGAAAAAAACATTAATAATAGCCACAATAAGTTTTTTTCTCGGAATGGTTATTGCAGGCCTGATATTTATTTATTCTCCTGAAAAAAATAACCCGGATAATTTTGCAGAGACGCAACCGACATCGGCACTATCGTCCAATCTATATGCCTCTCCTTCCGTGCAAGCAAGAGAGGATTTGGATTTTGTAACGATCGCCGAAAGGGCCGCTCCTGCTGTGGTCAGAGTCACTGCAGAGAGAGTGGAAACACGAAGCGCTCGCGGTTTTTTTGATGATTCTCCTTTTGATTTTTGGGACAGGTTCTTCTTCGGCCAACCCCGCAGTCGCAACAGAGAACAGGAATTCCATTCGTCCGCTCAAGGAACAGGATTTTTCATCAGCCAGGATGGCTACATCGTAACGAACAACCATATCGTGGAAAATGCGATCAAGGTGGATATTGTTTCTCTAAAAGGTGATGAGTACGAAGCAGAGATCGTGGGCACGGATCCCAGAACAGACCTAGCACTTTTAAAGGTGAAGGGCAATAATCTTCCCTTTTTGGCGCTGGGTGACTCCTCGGCACTCAAAGTGGGCGAATGGGTTCTCGCCGTAGGGAATCCTCTAGGTCTGTCACACACTGTGACGGCAGGCATCGTCAGTGCCAAGGGACGCCAACTTGGTGGAGGCAGCGGAGTTCCGGATTATCAAGATTTCATCCAGACAGATGCCTCCATCAACAGGGGAAACAGTGGTGGCCCTCTTATCAACATGAAGGGAGATGTCATCGGGATCAACAGCATGATCATTTCTCCTTCAGGAGGAAATGTCGGGATCGGTCTGGCTATCCCCACAAGCTTAGCTGAGGGTGTTATCAAACAACTTAAGGAAAAAGGCAGGGTCGTCAGAGGTTATCTTGGAGTGTCGATCATGGTGATCACTGACGATCACAAGAAACTCCTCAACCTGAAATCCAAAGAGGGAGCGCTCATAAGCTCTGTGGAACCGGACACACCCGGAGAAAAGGCAGGGCTGAAACGTTACGACGTCATTATAAAGCTCAATGGCGAACCCATCAAAAACCGAAACGATGTGCGGTTTAAAGTCGCTGCAGTTGAACCAGGGACGGAAGTCGAGCTAACGATCATCCGGGATGGGAAAGAAAAGAATGTGAGATTAAAAGTCGCTGAACGAGATCCGGAACCAGAAACAGCCCAAAAGGTCTCTCCTGACAAGAATATCGGTATTACAATCCAAGAGATGACTCCCAGAATCGCCAGCCGTTATGGTTTTCGGACAGAGGAAGGGCTCATCATCACCGAGGTCAAGCAATACAGTGAAGCCCACAAGCAAGGCCTGGAGAAATATGACATTATCGTTGAAGTCAACAGAAAACCTGTGAGACGCGCAGATGATCTCGAGAAGGAGATCAAAAACACCGATTCCGGTGATCCGATCATGCTCCTTGTCGTGAGAGAGAGAGACGGACAAGTTCAGGAGTACATCGTAACCCTAAGGATCCCTGAATGAAGATTGCCAAAGTTCATTCTTTGGGCAACGACTTCTTGATTCTTGAGGAAGAAGAGGTAAAATCAACTGCAGAAAAGGGAGCTCTCGCCCGGCGAATCTGTGAGCGCCACACAGGAATCGGGGGTGACGGACTCCTGTTGATCTCCATCAAGGATAGAGAAAAGGGTTACGTCAATTTCCGAGTATTCAACGCAGATGGAACTGAGGCGGAAATCTCCGGAAACGGCTTGAGATGTGCAGCTGCATACCTCTACTATAAAAAAAAGATCGAATCTCCATGTATACTTTTTTCAACGACCGTTGGCAAAAGGGAATGCAATCCCATAGAAAAAAACGATAACCTGTTCAAAATCAAAATTGACATGGGGACCCCCAAACTGAGCTCCAAGGACATTCCATTCGACGATGGATCGACACACGACACAATTATCGACTATCCCCTATCCATCCAGAAAAAAGTTTTTGAAATAACGCTTGTTTCTATGGGGAATCCTCACTGTGGTATTTTCCTAGACCGCTTCCCCTCACGTATCGAGTGGCACCAGTTGGGGTATGAGATCGAATTTCACCCGTTCTTTCCGAAAAGGATCAACATCGAATTCATAAGGGTGTTGAACAGGCAGGAAATCGAAGTTCTCTTCTGGGAAAGAGGGGTTGGAGAGACTCTTTCATCAGGGAGTGGGGCCTGTGCTGCAGCTGTCGCATCGATCTTAAAAGACAGGACAGACAGAATGGTCAACGTCAGAACATCCACTGGAAACCTGACCGTGGAATGGGATAGTGAGAAGGTGTTCCAGACAGGTCCTGCAGCTATTGTCTTCGAAGGCACATACCTCGTGAAGTAGGATGTTGTGGGGAGCGGACCCGACATCATCTATTTTTTGGTTTTAACGGGGGCTGGTACTAGCGCGTTTTTGAGGACTTCGCTGATATCTTTAACGAAAATAAAATTGATGTCTTTCGTGATATTTTTCGGAATATCGATCAAATCCTTTTTATTCGGTAGAGGAAGGATAAAATTCTTCACTCCCGCGCGTTGAGCTGCGAGGACTTTCTCTTTTATTCCCCCGACCGGAAGAACATTCCCAGTGAGCGTGATCTCACCGGTCATGGCCACATCCCATCTCGCTTCCCTGCTCTTGCATATCGAGATCAAAGATGTCGCCATCGTCACTCCAGCAGACGGACCATCTTTGGGAATGGCTCCCTCAGGAATATGAATGTGAAAATCATTTTGAGAGAATATCTTTCCATCTATCCCCAACTCTTTTACATGTGCTCTTGCAAAACTTAGAGCCGCTTGAGCCGATTCCTTCATGACATCACCCAAGGACCCAGTCAGAGTAAGTGTCCCTTTACCCTTCATTTTTGTCGCTTCCACAAACAGGAGTTCACCGCCTGCGGCCGTCCAAGCGACACCTGTTGCCACGCCCACACGGTTCTCCTTCTGCAGCTGATCTCTGAATATTTTAGGCGGTCCGAGGTATTTTTCACAATTTTGAGATGTGATCTTGGTCAAGCTCTTTTTCCCCTCAGCGACCTTTCGTGCGACTTTTCTGCAGATCGAAGCAATTTCTCTCTCCAGATTCCTGACTCCCGCCTCGCGGGTGTACAGAGATATGATCTTTTGAACCGCACCCCTGGTGAATGAGATCAACTTCTCATCGAGTGCATTCTCCTTGATCTGTTTGGGTACCAGATGACGTAGAGCGATCTGCAATTTCTCCTCTTCTGTGTATCCAGGGAGATGAAGGGTTTCCATCCGGTCTCGGAATGCCGGCTGTATGGGATCCAAAAGGTTTGCTGTGGTGATGAACATGACTTGGGATAGGTCATAAGGAACACCCAGGTAGTGGTCACTGAAGGAGAAATTCTGTTCCGGATCGAGGACTTCCAGGAGTGCAGAGGAAGGGTCTCCCCTAAAATCCGCGCCGATCTTGTCCACCTCATCCATCATGAACACCGGATTATTCGACCCACACCGCCTTAATCCCTGCACGATTCTTCCCGGCATGGCTCCGACATATGTTCTCCGGTGTCCTCTGATCTCCGCTTCATCCCTCACACCTCCAAGAGAGATCCGGATGAATTTTCGTCCCAGCGCTCTTGAAATGGACCGTCCCAGCGATGTCTTCCCCACTCCAGGAGGACCGACAAAACACAAGATCGGGCCCTTTATCGTCTTTGAGAGCTTTCGCACACCCAGATACTCGAGGATCCTCTCTTTGACCTTATCCAAACCGTAATGATCCTCATCCAGTATTCCCTTGGCACTCTTGAGATCCAAGTTGTCTTTGGTCGTCTTGTTCCATGGCAGGGCAAACATCCAGTCCAGATAGTTCCGGACAACAGCCGTCTCTGCTGATTCCGGATGCATCTGGGAGAGACGACTGATCTGTTTTTCGAGTTCTTCTCGGACTTCCTGCGCGACCTTCATCTTTTTCAACTTATCCTGAAATCCCCTGATCTCCTCCTGGATCTCGGTATCCTCACCAAGTTCTTTCTGTATCGCTTTTATCTGTTGACGCAGAAAATACTGTTTCTGGAGCTTATCCATTTCGCCCTTGGCTTCACTGCTGATCTTCGATTGAACATCCAACAACTCGAGTTCCATGGTTAAAAATTCATAGACTTTTTTCAAACGGAGAAATGAATCTTGTATCTCCAATAACTCTTGAGCCTCATGGACCTTTAAATCCAGGTTCGCTGCCGCAAGGTCGGCCAATCTTCCTGGCTCATCCACGTTTGCTGCCAGAATCATCACTTCAGCGGCAATGTTTTTTCCGAGTGCAGAGGCCTTATCCAGGCCCTCTCTGACATTTCTGACTAGAGCTTCGCTCTGAATCGATTTCTCGATATCCTCCGGTTCATGGAGCACTTTAATACGCGCAGAAAAATATTCCTTCTCCTCATCAAGAGTCTGTAATTTGGCCCGCACAATCCCCTGTGCGAGAATTCTCACCCTCCCGTCGGGAAGTTTGAGCATCCGCATAACAAGAGCCACTGTCCCGATCTCGAAGGCATCTTCCCTCTTTGGATCCTCGATCTCCATATCCTTCTGAGTGAGAAGGAGAATCATTCTGTGCGAAGACAGAGCATGATCGATAGCCTCCTTTGATTTCTCTCTTCCTACGAACAGCGGGACGACCATATATGGAAAGACAACAATATCCCGCAGCATAAGGACCGGCATTTCTTTAGGGATATTGAGTTTCTGACCATCATCTTCGACGACATTTTCGAATTCATTTTCTGAGTCATCTTCTTTTTTCGCCATCTTTCTCCTCCGTTTTTTCTTCAGGTTTTCGAATTTTCAAGACAACTTGCCTATCTTGCTTCCTCCTCACCTTTTTGAATTGAATAGTCAAAACACCGTTTTCGAGCAATGCTCTCGTTTTTTCCGGATGGACGACATTGGGCAGTTCCACCTCTACGGTTATATCGGTCTCGTTCTCTGCAACGTCCACATAAGGCACTCAACTCTCATCCAGTCCGGGAAGATCCTTTTTCTTGAGAAACACTTCTCCTGTGATCTTGTTGATCTCGGCCTCGATCTTGACGATGCGAGATACAGGTTTTATCTTTTTCGACATCTCTAAACTACCGGATAAATTATTCAGCCTGGAATATTCATAAAAAATGTCGATATTTTTTGCAACCAAACCAATTTCAAAAATTTACTTTGTGCTACCATCAAACCAATCTGACAAATCTGTTTTTACATCCAACATTTTTATTATCGACATTTTTTCCCCTACGGGCAAGCCGATCTCACTACAAAGCCTTCGTTGTAGCCCGGGTTAGGTTGGGTCGGCTCGCAGTAGTTTACTACCGACCCGACCTAACCAACCAAACTTCGTGGGCTACTGCCTCACCTTTGCAGCAATCTCGACTCGTGAATAATCCAGGCTTAAAAATTCTGTTACTAAAAATCTGTCAGTCTATATAGTCTACGTCTCTTTTAGCAGCTTCTCCAATTCCTTCTTAAACTCCAACACATCCTTAAAATCCCGGTACACCGATGCGAACCTTACGTAGGCGACCTTATCCAGCATCTTCAATTTATCCATGACAAATTGACCGATCTCGTCTGCATTGATCTCTTTCTCTGGTCTCTCCTGAAGGCTTGTCTCGATCTCCTCCACTATCTCTTCCAATTTGGCGAGAGGAATAGGCCTTTTCTCACATGCTCTGAGCAGCCCTGCCATAATTTTCTGGCTCTCGAATCGCTGCCGCCTTCCATCCTTTTTGACGATCATATAGGGTATTTCATCGATCTTTTCATATGTCGTGAATCTTTTCTCACAGGAAAGACATTCCCGGCGGCGGCGGATAGTCATGCCGTTTTTACTTTCCCGCGAGTCTATGACTTTGCTCTCTTCGTGATTACAGTATGGACATCTCATCGGTTTGAATCCTCTCCCAATTTCTTTATCTGAAGCAGTGAAATCCCTTCTTTCCATAATATAGCATAACCAATTAAACAAGTCACCACAAGCTGGACTGCATGCACGGCGATCGTGATACTCACCGCAAGGTTGGACTCAACATTCAGGAAAGACGTCATCCCCAGCTTGCTAAAATAATGGAATCCTCCGACCATGCCTGGAGTGGGGATGGAAGCTCCAACACCCGTCAGGAAAACATAGGGAAACGTGGAAACATAAGAAACATCAATATTATACGCGAGCAAGAACACCCAATAGAAGAGCGTTATCCCAAGCCAAACGACCACAGAGAGCAAGATGTAGACAAACAGATTCCCCACCGAATGAAAAAATTTCAGGCCCTGGATGAATTCATCAAAAATATTCAGAATTTTCTCCGAAAGCTTTTTCGAGAAAGGCCTCAAGAGAAACGCAAAAACGGAGAGAGCTTTTTCTTTAAAAAAATACACCGCCAGTATCAAAAACAGCAGGAAGGTGGCAATAGAAATCCCAAAAATCCACCAAAATGAAAGGAGGGAATAAGCATCATCCCCTGCGTGATAAAAGGAGGGAAAAATCGGTCTCGATACTAAATAAAGGCCCAAGAGCATAGAACAGATGATGATATCAAAGATCCTCTCGACCACAACTGTTCCGATCATAAAGCCCTTTTTGATGTCTTCCTTCTGAGCAAGATAGAGAGGTTTGGCAATTTCTCCAAGTCTACCTGGGAAAATAAAATTGACCGTGAATCCGACGGCATTGGCAGCGATCCGGTTAAACAGGCTCACGCCTCTCTTTTCGTACTTGATAAGGTATTGCCAGCGGATGGCACGTGTCAAAAGGTGGAGTGGGGCTATCAGGAGAGCAAGAAGGAAATATTTGAGATTGACATTCGTCAAGTTGGCCAGAACATCATTCCAATCAACACTTTTAAAGAAAAAAAACAGAAAAACAGCTGTTAACACAAATATAATACCGAGGCGAAACCATGTTTTTCTCATTCGATGCGAAATATTATCATCATCCCCTTGGACTGTCAAACAGTCCTATTTCACCCCGGCGATGCGTATGTCTTTATTTTAGGAATTGACTTTCTTAATTAAAATAAAGAGAATGGAAAGCTCAGAAAAAAGAATTTATCGATCATCTGAATGGACGAATCCAGTATCCTCCAATTATTATCCGTCATAGGTCTCTATGGCGGGACTTATATTGTTTGCCTCATCAGTGGTT
>WTAW01000392.1 GCA_013139435.1 Candidatus Aminicenantota bacterium
AGTTCGGCCTCGTGCAGGTCGATGACGATATCCACCTTTTCTCTGCGAATGAGTTCAGTCATGGCATAACACGTTTTTTCTGTGAGGGTGCCGTTTGCCCGGCCGGGCCACGTACGGTTCAGGTTCCTGATATCCATATAGGCTAGCTCTTGTTTGCTGGGATAGTGGATGTAGACCTCTGGATCTGGCCATTGATCCAGGGGATTGGACCAACGATCCCCCATCCGGAATTTTTGCTCTCCCCAGGATGTGTCGATGGTGTAGTCCGGTGGATATCCTCCACCCAAACGGGTGACGGTCGTACCACTGCGGTTGGCGGAGAGGATGACAAAAAGCCTGCCCTGCTCCACGTGCGCATTCTCCACAAAGAGCCAGGTTGCCAGGCGAGCGGCAGGTTCCTCTGGATGTGTCCCGCCAAGGAGCAGAACAGCCCCCCCCTGTTTCTCTCCCTCGAGAACATAGACAAAAGAATCGTTGATCGTCCCCTTTATCCCGGGAAAATAATCGCTCAATCGTTTGACATCACTCACTCCTGGACTCAAAACCACAGGCTCCTTGAGATGACGACTCTGAAAGAAACTAATCCCTGCAAACACAAGAAGGACCAGTCCAAGGGTAGCAACGACAGCTTTTCTGAATTTAAATAGTTCCTTACCAAACATCGATACCCTCTATTTCAGTCGAAACAATCTGAGCAGGAAGGGTAGAAGCACAAGGATATAGAGCACCTCCTCCTGCCATTTTTTGCTGCGGATAAAATTACAGATCATAAGAAAAGCGATAGCTCCCGTTAAAAGGTAATAAAGGATCGTGATGATCATTTTATCACTGTCTCCATCGTATCATGAATCTCACTTTTTATAATAAAGTCAGAAAGCCGAGCTCTTTGCTAAAGATCACCATAAGAGTTCCTGCGATTATGATAAGGATGGCAGGAATCAGGCAGTGTTTGAGCATGTGACCATAGGGTTCCTCCATCTCCACTGTGTCTTTTGTCAGACGGCCGATGATTGCGGTGGGCGGTAGAGCATCTCCCAGTGGCCAGATCACACTCATTCCAGCTAAAGCCACGATGGGATTGAGGCCTATGGTGTTAAAAAGAAGGACTAGCGGCACACCCAGGACAGGAGCAGCCCCCCACATGAGTACGGCCTCTGACACGGGAAGCACCAGAAAAAGAGAGCAGAATACGATCGTGATGGGCAGTGTGACGACAGTGATGGCGATGAGGCCGCGCACGCCCGTGAGGGTCATGATCTGAACCAGGATCCCCACACACGTGAGAGTGCCGATCAGAGGCAAAAGCTGATGCACTGTATTTCGTGCGATGTCAAAGATGTTAAGCCTAACCGGAGAGAGAAAATAGGAAACAACTGCTGCCACGACAAACATCAGCGGGAGCCCGATCACAGGAAGCGAATGTGGCCAAATTCGACCCGCAAGCATGAGAATAAAGAATACGAGAAAAGGCAAAATGACTTTGATCCAATTCATTTGCGGAGGAGCCTCCGGGAGTTCTTTCAGAGCCTTTTCCAGGTCCACGGGTTTCCCTCGCCAGCCAAGAATGAATATTGTCAGCAAGGAAAGCACAACACAGGGAATAAGAAGGGGAAGGAAAAACCCCACATATGGCATATTAACGCCCGCCGCTGTCAGCATGGCCCATAAACTGACGGGTGGGGCTGCCGCGCTCAATCCTGCTATAATAAAAATGATGGCCGCCGTTTTGGGTTTGGAGAGACCCATGTATCCTAAGACGACGGCGATCATGCCCCCGGTGATCAATACTGTAACGCTCCCCGCACCTGTCAGAGCTCCCGGTAAAAGAAGGAGGAATGTGATCAGGACAAAGAGGATAGATTTTTTCCTGGAAAACTTTTGGATGATCCCTCTCACCACATAGACAACCCCTCCGGATTCTTTGAGAAGATTCATGAAAAATGTAGCCGTGAAAAAAATGAGGATGATGTCCAGATAGGTGAAGGCCCCCTCTGCAATATGACGGGCAGGAATACCCACACCTCCCACAAGCCCGCCGGCGATGGCAGCGAAAAACATGGAGAGCTCGGTTGAAATTTTCAGAGACTTCGCGATGATGTAACTGACAACCATCACAGCGAAGATGATTTCTATAGAGGCAGACATTGTGCAGATTCTCTAATGTAGTCGGGAGATCATTGGCTGTATTTTTGCCTGATCGTGATCGTGGCCAAACAGTTGAATGTTTCGAGAGTTTGCTTGTTTTTGCAGATGTTTCGCTCGAGGATCAGGATTCCCTTGGGATAATCATCCCAACGGTAAAGGTTCTTGTGTGAGGTCGATCCTGTGATCGAGACAAGCTCTTGGGCTCCCTTTTTGATTTGAGGCAATCCCATCCGGCTCAGTATTTCGTTTATGACTTTGATGTTTGTGATATGAAAATATTTGCCATCCGCATCCATGGACACGGGGATCCTTGGGATGGGTTCGTCAAAGACATACCGGGCGACGGTACGCCTCTGGGAATCCTCTTCTGTATGGTAATTCAGAGTGAGGCTTTTTTTAGGGAAGAGGGCATATTTTATATCGGAGATGGTGAACTTTTGAGCATCGCTCTGTTGAAAGTAGATCAAAGCCAGTAACACAAAAAGGAAGAAAATCATTCCTCGGAACATGTAACCAGTTTTTTTCTGCACGATGATGACGAGCAGCCAGATGGATGCGATCAAAAGCAACACGCTGAGGATGTTGACAAGTGTGATCTGTTCTAGAAGATCTTGCATTGTGTTGTCTTCCCCATGTTCATCGAATTCATACGCTCAAGCTAAAGTCCCTTTTCCTCCGATATTTTACCAGAAAATGCCGCTTAAAAAAAATCTAATCCTTAAAGATCTTTTGGAGTTCTTGAAAGAGGTCTAGATTTTTCTCCACGAGAATAAGAGGAATGTTTTTTTCGCTGGCGATCAAGGTGAACCGGCCATCTTCGTTCCCATCTTTGCGGACAATGAGAAGCTGAGAATTCGGTGCAACCGCATCGATGCTCTGTTCGTCCGTGTTGTCTCCTGCTGATGCACCTTGGGCTCGCCTTTTTATGCCTTCGATATGTGCCCCGATGATTTTGATGCCTTGATTGCGCGCCCCTACAATGAGCGCCTCGGTTCGGGAAATCTCTTCGTCCATAGAAATTCCTGCAGCTCCCATTCCCTTCAGGCTAGCTCCCATCACAATGATCAAGGATTTATATGGTGTTCCAGCATCTTTGGCAGACTTGAGGTCGTT
>WTAW01000036.1 GCA_013139435.1 Candidatus Aminicenantota bacterium
AAAAACCTTGACGTTTTTTTCTCTTGTGTTGTGGAGAACCATTGCCAAAAAGTTTGACCCATTTGTTCGAGAGGTATTCGCTCGAGAAGAGCCGAGGCTGAGGCCATGAGAACACAACCCATACCGATCAATACCAGTGCCCAAGATTTTAGTCCTCCCACAAATGCACTCCAGATTCCGACCGCCGCTGGTCCAAAATCAGAGTTCCGGCTTAGCTGAGCGATCACAATCCCTCCCAGCCTTGAAAAGACAAAAAGGAACGCAGCTCCCAGGGAAAAACCCAAACTGATGCGAAAAAGGGCTCTCCGTCTTTGTGTGGCAAGTATGAGACTTAGGGAGATGGCCAAGATGCCTGCCAAAATAAATAAAAGAGAATACGTCCTGAACTCCCGTGCCGACTGTATCAGGCTGTATGTTATACGTGTTACTGGAGAGTCCTCTGATATCTGTATGGAGGTCACAGTTTCCAGGGGAATTAGTTCGGCCAGTTCAGGATTATTGGCAAGGGCACTTCTCATGAGCATGCCCACATCCGATACAGTGAGGAGGACATTGTGACCGAGCTCTGTCATCATGGCAGTGTGGCCGAGGCGAGCAGCCCTCCGGACAACCGCACGGAAAGGATCAGAGGATACAAGGACCCGGGAGGTATTCAACAGAATCGGTCGATAAGCCATGAGGTCGCGCTTTTGCTCGATGAGACTGTCCGTAACCTGATTGGCCACAATTGTCGCTACGAGAGGATCCGCGAGACTGGCTGCAACTCTGTCAGAAAAAGCCACTGAATTGAACAGCGCTCTTGTGGAATAAGTTAACAGGACCCCATAGGTGATGGCTAGAATGCCGAGTATTCCACATAGAGCGGAAAAAATGGCGCGGATGCGATGCGATTGATGCTCCTCTTTCATCTTAATAGTCCCTGTCAATTCGACTGTTACAATACCCCATTTTTCGCTTAAATTCTAGCGACATCCTTGCTTAATTGCATTTGATTGTGGACCGCTCTTGAAGTAATGTAGGGATCGTTTCCCAAACGGTCCGTTCGGGGAACTGACCCTACATCAAAGTAGTCTGTTTCAAGTTCTGGACACTCTCAGCGGAGGTGGATCTTTTTACTGAAGCCCCTTTTTCCCAAAGTGCAGGACTCTTCCCGAGCCGATCTCAACATAATCATCGCCATAAGCGTCTTTGAACATCTGAATGGCACGATCGCCTGTGCAGTGGGTGGCCCCGCACTTTTGTACGCCCAACTCCTTAAAATCTTCGATGATTGCTTTGACCTGCTCTTCAGAGTGCCCCATGAGGTGAAAACCGCCGAAGACGAGATAAACATCTCGATTCAGTAATTCTTTTGCTTTTTTGACGATATTCACAATCCCTTGATGAGAACAGCCGGTCACAATGACGAGGCCAGGCGGGGTATTCACGATGAGCGACTGTTCCTTGATTCCGGTTCCCATCTGACCCGTAAGGTAGACATGGTCGCAAACGGCAATGGCTTCGTTCACCGGAACAGCCTTCGCACCCGCAACTTCTACTTTTCTGACAAAATCATAGGGAAAGCCATAGGGAATGTAGATGGGAGCTTTTGTGTTAGTCTCGAAGACTACAGGAAGCCCACCGACATGGTCCCAGTGCTCATGGGAGAGGACAACGGCATCAGCAGTATTCAGGTTGACAGATAGATGTTCAACATTGTGTCTGAATGTATCCGGATTTCCACCGGTGTCGAAGAGGATCGTGTCTTCTGTTCCTTGGATCAGGCAGGAAAAGCCCCACTCTGCTTTGGTTCCTTCAGCGGCCACATAATTGTCATAGAGGACAGTCATCTGAATAGGTTTGGTTTCTCCCACACCGATGGTCGAGGGAATTTCTCGCCCATGCATAGATTCGATCTTTTTTTCGCCAGGTTGAGCACCTTTACTTGTGAGAAAGTGAACAGCTTCTGAGTGCCCGGTCATAACAGCATAATCCAGAGGGGTTCGATCCTGATTGTTCTTGGCGTTGATCTCAGCATTCTTATCGAGGAGTGCGGCGGCTGATTTTGTATCTCCATGCCAGGCCATGCCATGGAGGGCGGTATCGCCATGTGGATCACTTCGTTGGACATTGGCACCAGCCGCGACCAAGTAGACAACAAGGTCGCCCCTATTGTGATAAGCCGCAAGATGGAGAGGCGAAAGGCCATTGTTATCTGTGAGTTCAATATCTGCTCCCTCTTCGACCAGAAGCTTGGCGAAACTAGTTCTACCCACGACACAATTCTGATGAAGTGGCGTATAGCCTTCCGTATCCTTCTTGTTAACGTCTACGCCCTTGGATATCAAAAGGCGGGCAAGATCTCCATGGCCACCCCATAAAGCATATACCAATGGACTGCGGTCGAAGTTGTTGTAGACATCGACAAGGGCTCCTTTGTCCAAAAGGAACTGGAAGATCTGCGTGTCTCCCTGTCTGGCATTAAAAAAGAGAGGAGTCCTGCCGTTTATCTCCCTGGCATTGACATTCGCTCCCTTCTCAAGCAATAGTTTGGCACACTCGGGACGACCGTAGGCGGCAGAAAAATGAAGGGCGGTCATCCCATTACCATCGCATTGGTTTATTTTCGCTCCTCGGTCGATCAGTAGTGAGAGAATTGCAGAATGCCCACGGGCGGCGGCATTGTGAAGTGCGGTGCTGTTCTCATTGTCACCCGCATGGATGTCCGCGCCTTTTTCGATCAAGAAGTGGGCGATCTCAGTCTGGCCATGTATGGATGCAAGTAAGAGTGGGGTGAGATTATCGGAATTTCTGGCTCCAATAAGTTCTGTGTTTATCTCAAGAATGGTCTGGACGGCGTCCAAGTCTCCTTTGATAATCGCCTCATGAATGTCCATTGTCCAGGACAACGAGGTGAGCCCAAAAAAGACAAGCAAAATGATAATTCCGTTTTTTAATCCCTTCATGATTTCTCTCCCAAATTCCTCAAATTACAGCGAATTCACTCTTCACCCGTTGTATTTCATCTATAAAGCAATAAATGTACCAACAGCATTTCCTGGGGAAATTGTGGGATTTGAGAAAATTTGATTGGAAAGTTGTTTTACACTCGTACAATCGCTGTCCACTATCGAACATAAAAAAGGGGACTGTCACCTTTTTACTGAGGTGGTGAAAAAAGGCAACAGTCCCCTTTTTGCAAATAATACCTGCTAGACTAACTGTCCCATCTGAACTAGAATATCAATCAAATTTGATTGGAGGCATGATCATGAAAAAATTTTTCAATTGCGTGTTTGTCGCCATATTATTTGGCGTTCTTTTGATGGTTGGATTATTTTCCAAGCCTGTTGTGCATTCTGACCTTTCCAAAACCAAAATCGCATATGTCATGTATGAGGAGGGTAGTAGCTTTATCTATGTTATGAACTCTGACGGCTCAAACAAAACAAAACTGACGGCCGGATCAATGCCCTGCTGGTCACCCTGCGGGAAAAAGATCGCCTTTACCGCCGAGAAAAATAACAATCGGGATATTTATTACATGGATTCGGACGGATCAAACATCTTTAGGTTGACCACCCATCCGGATGGAGATGTAAACCCAGCATGGTCTCCAGATGGATCTATGATCGCCTTCAATTCCAGCAGGAGTGGCAGCTCTCAGATCTGGCGGACCAATGTCACAGACGGCGATGGAAAAGAAACTTGGGGTTATAATTTAACTCAGCTGACACAAGACACCTCCCATAAAAGAGTCAACAATTATCACTCCTGGTCACCCAACGGATTATGGTTGGCCTTTGAGGCGGACAGAGACCGGGACGATCCAGAAATATATTTGGTAAACGCCGTGGATGGCACAAACCAACAGAGATTGACATTCACAAGAGCTCTGGATGAGGTACCCGAATGGTCATTCGATAGTAAGCAGGTTATTTTTTCATCAGACATGCACAGTGAACCCAAATCGGGTAATTACGATATTTATATCATGGATATCGATGGTTCCAATCTTAAGCGCCTGACAAACATTGAGGGGCAGGCATCGAATCCATCCATGTCGCCAGATGGCACAAAAATCGTTTATGACCTGAGCAATGGACGGGAATCAGAGATTTATGTGATGGATGCGGATGGGGCAAACCCAAAAAGCTTGGGAAAGGGATCAAACCCTGCCTGGTCTCCCTTTTTGAAAGAGAAGTCCAAATAACCCTTTCAGTAGCTACTCCCCTAAAAACTCTGAATCGATACTTTGGAGGGAATTGACGATTGCTCTGATGAAGCCGCCATATTTCATGATCGTCATCATGTTACCCTTGAGCTTAAACGTTCCCCGGACAACGCCTTGAATAAAATCCTTTTCCCCTTTCACAGCCGTTTTGAAATCTTCGTAAGAGCCTGTGCAAGTAAAGCCCACTTCAACCTCTGAAGGGTCGTCGATCAATCGCAGGTCTGTGCATTCTCCGGCTTTTGCCTCGAGAAAGATATAGGTTGTATCATCGAGGCCGCCACCAGGTGTTATCTCAAAAATCCAGTTCCCGTTAAAATCTATGCCCCATTCTTTCCCTGTTTCCCTAGCAGCATCGCTGCTATCAATCTCATTTTTCCAAGCTTGGCACCACTCATTTGAAGGGTATAAGACTGCCATTGTTACCTCCATGGTTCATTTATCAAAATTTATCATAACTATGTTTATAATGACAAGGTTTTAAGATCATACACTACATGGCGTTCTTTAGGTGTAAAATGCACCTGGTACATTTTTTCACCGCGTTTAGAAAAGGTGACAGTCCCCTTTATGCTTCACCTCTGGGAAAAGGTGACAGTCCCCTTTCTTTAGCGGCCGAAGCGGGGGTTGACGACGTTGCTGTAGACGGAGCCGAATGTGTAGCTTAATCCTATCGAGATCCTGTAGTCGTAATCTGTCGCCAGTTCTCGCCGGCGCAGCAAGATCTCATCAAGAGATGCATCGCCTTTGGGAAGATTCAACTGGTCATGAATCCTGGAATAACTGCCAAAAATGTCCAGGTTGAGGCCCCTAACAAGCCTGATCGACATATGGCCCCAAAGGCTGACCCGATTTTTTGAAGCATCATGGAAATAATGAGACCCATCAACCGAAATGGTGGCATTCCCCCAGGGTTGCTTTACCTCCAGAGTGACATCCAGGGATTGACCCCACAAACTCTCGGATGTTTTTTCATAAATCGTCTCTTCGATGTAATTGTTGTAATAATAATTCAATCGATAAAGCACCCGGAGGCGACGGCGCGTGGACTCATAATAGGGGAAGAAGTTGTACTCGATAGCAGGGGCTAAATTGAACTTGAGGTCATAATTGCTATAGGTAGAAGACTCGAGTTCAGTCCATCCTCCAGCAGACCAGTGATCCCCAAAACTCTTGACATACATTCCATCGATATCTTTTTCAGATGAGGTACTGACGATCGTATCGCCATTTATGTCGAAAGTGTCTTCTTCAAATTCTCCGGAAACGCTCATCCGAAGTTTCATCTCGGGAGTCACTCTGTTGGCCGAAATATTGCCGCGTATAGAACGCTCGCTTCTCGATTCTTCTCCACTGACAGAACCGCGGAGTCCTACATTGAAGATCCAAAAGTTCCATTTATCTTCAACCGCGGTTGGCTCTAATTTCTCTTTAAACAAGATAGAGATGTGTTCTGCTATAGGTGAATTCATCACAAAAGGAAAAAGCCCCCTTTTCAGGACTTCCA
Source organism: Candidatus Aminicenantota bacterium (assembly GCA_013139435.1). Lineage (GTDB taxonomy): Bacteria > Acidobacteriota > Aminicenantia > Aminicenantales > Aminicenantaceae > WTAW01. Next base: position 5,718 of record WTAW01000036.1, read on the forward strand.
CATACCCTTTGCGCACCTCGTCGCGAACATCTGTTCTGTTCGAAACATACTTTAGGGTGTGCCGAATGGAGCTATAGTCCCTCTGGCCGATAAAATCCATGGCGTATTCTTGACCGCCACTTCCTGTTCTCTGTGTTGTGATGAGGACATGGACATCGGCATCCTGCCTGTCCCGGACATAATTGACAAAAGTGATCTCTGTGCGGATATAATCTCTGTCACAACGCCGGCAATCGATGAAGACTTTTGGTGCGGCCTTTTTCAATTCCTCTTGATAGGTAAGGGCAACGTCATCAGCGAATAGGGAGGCAGGAAAACAGGAAAAAACAACAGATGAAAAGACAACACTGACAATAAGTGTTAGGATCGCGCTACGATTTGCCACATCAG
>WTAW01000249.1 GCA_013139435.1 Candidatus Aminicenantota bacterium
TTTTCCCCAGAATTACTGGATGAAATAAGACACCGCTTTTTGTATGTGGATCGGGACCCTTTCGCAGGACAACGTGTGTACCTGGAAGCCTCCGGAGGTTCCCTCCGGCTGAAAACAGTGGTGGAAACCATCGCAAAAGAGAGTGCTCTTCCTGATGAGCTTTTTAGGTATAATCCCGCCTCAGATTATGTGAACGCCGCCGTAGATAAAGGGATGGAAGACGTAAAACTCTTCTTGGGCGCAAAATCAGGACACATCATGCCTGCACACAGCGCCACGCATGCCATCTTCCGTGCGCTCAATGCCATCACTTCTTATGTTCCGGGTTCAAATATCGTAACGACTGAATTGGAACATCCTGCTGTTCGGAGTTCCACACAGTACTTTGCCGAGACTACGGGTAAAGAGTGGCGTGTTGCAAAACTGTCTGGAGAGACAAGCTCTGTCCCTGCGGAATCGATCCTGGAACTTGTGGATAAGGATACCTGTGTCCTCGCATTTCAGCACGGTTCTAACCAGACTGGCTCTATCAATGATGTCAAAACGATCATCACAGAGGCCAGGAAGATCAAATCCGATCTTTACGTCCTGATCGATGCAGTGCAGTATGCTCCGCATGGACCCATCGATGTGGAGGAGTATAGCGCTGATGCTTACGCATTTGGACCGTATAAAGCCTATTGTGTCAAAGGAATCGGATTTGCGCACATGTCAGACAGACTGGCCAACCTTCCTCATTGGAGACTTCTCGACAAGCCCGTAACAAACTGGGTGCTCGGTTCGCCCGCCCACATGATGTATGCCTGCTGGTCTGCCACTGTGGACTATCTCTGTTGGCTCGGCAGTCACTTCACGGAATCCGAGGACAGACGGGCACAGATGATCGCAGCCAAGGATGCGATCCACACCCACATGAAGGCCCTCCTCCACCGGGCTATGTTCGGCACAGAAGAGATCGAGGGGCTCTTTAAAATCAACCATGTCGATGTGGCCGATATGCCCGAAGATATTGGGAATCGCCTATGCATATTTTTGTTTCAACTGGCGGGAATGGATGCATCTACAGCCATCGGGCACTACAACCAAGAGCATGGTGTTCGACTGGCTGCAAGAATCATGGACGCTTACTCTGCAGTTCCATTAAAGGCTCTGGGGTGGGAGAGTGCGATCCGCCTCTCGGGCGCACACTACAACACACCAGAAGAGATCGATATTTTCCTCAAGGCTACAAAAGCCCTTGCGCCTTGAGCCTATAAACATATGGCCAGTTTTTATGTAGGGTCAGTTCCCCGAACTGACCGTGCATTTTAACGGACCGTTTGGGAAACGGTCCCTACATTTTATACATGCATCTCTGTGATCTAGAGACGATGTAGGGTCAGTTCTCCGAACTGACCGTTTGTGAAATGGTAGAGCAACAAGTGAAGATTCAGTCAAGAATATCTGGGATTTGAGCGATCGCTTCTTTAGGGTCCACCAATAGAGCAACTACTAGGTTTGCTTGATGAAAAGCGGCAATCCCCACTCTTGGCGCCATCAGGCCCTGCCCGGGTCCGGCTGATTTCTCCAGATCTCCAACAATAAAGATCCTATCACCTATTCTCCATGTTTGGATGCTGTTGCTATCACCATAGCCCGCTAAACCTGAAGCACCCACAACGTATGCCTCGGGAAGAGATTCCCCAGCAACCTCCAAGATCATAGCTTTATCTTCAGCACGGTCAAAACACTCTACAACAACATCCACAGTTTCGAAGATCTCAGGTATATTGTCACTGTTCAGCTCTATTCTGTGAGAGATGACACTCACATATGGATTGATATCCCCCAAAATATCTGACATGGCCGCTGTTTTTGCCATCCCGATATGGCTGATGGAATAAAACTGACGGTTCAGGTTGCTCGGCTCCACCACATCATAATCCACCAAAACCAGTTTGCCCACACCCATCCTGGTCAGCGCAACGGAAACAGCCGAGCCCAGTCCTCCCAATCCTGCAACACCGACAGTGGCCTCTTTCATGCATTGATGGACCCCTGGAGTGTGACGGGCAACGAGCAGAGCTTCCATCTCATCGGCTTTGGGTTGCTCTCCCCTCTGGATGAGCGCCACTTCATCCCCCTCCTTCAACACATAATCCCCTCTGCTGGGATATCCATTGACGATCAACACATCCGCACCCGGCTTTTCTCGATCGCGAAGCTGACCCACAGTTTTATCTTCCGGGACTGAAAAGCTATGTTCATTGAGTAATATTTTTATCGCCATCGCCGCTATCCCATCGGAATCATTTCGCTCAAAAGAATCTCCAAAAGCTCCGCTCCCCTTTCTTAAGATTTTAAGAAAACTGGCGGAGAGGGTGGGATTCGAACCCACGATCCTGAATTCACAGGATAGCGGTTTTCGAGACCGCCGCCTTCAACCACTCGGCCACCTCTCCTACATGTACTATTCATAAAATCTGTCGTTTAACTCCCTACCGTCTTTCTGCGAAGAATTCTTTTAGAATCTTACCGCATTCCTCAGATAGAATTCCACCCTCAATTTTGACAAGATGATTCATCCGATCAAAAGGAAACGTCATGATGGACTCAACGGCTCCCGATTTTGGGTCCAGAACTCCGAATATCAACCGCCGGACCCTTGCCTGGCAAATGGCTCCCAAACACATGGCGCAAGGCTCCAGGGTCACATACATATCACAACCAGGAATCCTGTAGTTATTTAGTATCCTGCATGCCTCTCTTATCGCCAAAATTTCAGCATGTGCTGTAGGGTCATTCAAAGATAAGGCTCCATTGTGGGCCCGACTCATCATTTTATTATTCAAAACAACAACAGCGCCCACTGGGACTTCATTATTCTCAGCCGCTCTTTTTGCCTCTAAAAGAGCCTCCCTCATAAAGAATTCATCTGGCGCGACTTCGCTCATCAGAATCAGATTTTACTGCTCTTGCTTCAACTTTACAACTCCGCTTATAAATCCCTCGAAAGCTGATGAAGTATTTTCAAAACTGTGAAAACATGAATACTCAATAGCGTTATTAAGTGATCAGATTGTGTGATGGAAAAAACCGTGAGAAGGGCTGGACGGGCATGGTACATCTCCCTCGGGGAGATTGAGGGAAGCCCGGATCCGAGCGAAGTTTCCTCGCTGGGGAAACTGAGCATGTTTTTGATATCATACAATCTGATCATTCGGAATGACATCAACGCAAATTTGAGAATACAAACGACAGTTGATTTATTTTTGTGCAGAGATTCATTATGATATAGAATCGACATGAAGGATGGCACGAAATGAAAGAACAGTTTGAATGCCTGGCATGTGACAAAAAATTCCCTGTGGACGTCTTCAACACGTTCTGCCCGGATTGCAAGGAGCCTCTTCTCTATCACTATCCAGAAAAAAAGAGAAC
>WTAW01000261.1 GCA_013139435.1 Candidatus Aminicenantota bacterium
GCAATCAGCTGCGCTGAAGACTCGGTCGAGTGTTGGCCGGTAAACACCAAGATTCGTATATCCCAATAAAATCCCGCTGATTGGATCTGGGTGATCCGTCTGTAGTCGATAGTCCCATCATTATTGATATCCAATTGTTCGTCCAGAGGAATTGGTATTCCGTCACTCAAGGTCGCGGTGTTCAGCTCAAGCGTCGTCATGTTCCGTAAAAAATCAATTCTCTGCTGAGCAAGGAAGGTCGCATTGGCCATCCTCTCAGAACGCGAGTTATTGAGGACAGTGAGTGTAAAGATCGGCGCCAGACCCATGATCGCAACACCCACAAGAAAAACAGCAACAAGCACCTCTATTAAAGTGAATCCATTTCTCTTACTCGATGACTTGCCCTCTCCTTCGGATGAAAAATCATTGACAGATATATTTTGTGTTTTCATTTTAGCTCTCTGATTTCACAAATCGCACAGACCCCCCTGTGTACACTTTGATCTCCCTCTGATCTTTCTGATCGTAGTTTTTCAGCCGCCCACTCTGCAAGATCACGGTATTGTGCTGGAGATCAAAGTTTGTGACAGTGCCCAACGGCGAGTAGACCACAGCATAGTCAGGATCCGGCAAATCAACCGTGACATTAAACTTGGGGGGGATGAGCCTACTCACGAATCTAGGAATGACAGTCCAGTTTCCTGCAGTTTCTTCTCTTTCAATGATGTATTTCCAGAGGTTAGTTTCTGCATCCTGCTCAAACCTGAGCCTGTGAGGGAATTTATATTTCACAGCCGAAAATTTTGTCCTCTGCAAACTGGTCAGAATATCTCTGGCTTCATTCTCCAGTGTCCTCGTTTCCAGAGAATTCATAAGATTGGGATAGAGGGCCGCTGTAATCACACCAATGATCCCCACGACCAGCAGGAGCTCGAGTAGAGTAAACCCCGCTCTGCCTAACGGCCTATTGAAGCGATGAGATCGATGTCTTTTTATTAGATATCTCATTTTAATGCACCCCACCCTTTTCCTTTGAATTAAGGGTAATCGTGTTCTTGTGTTTCACATGGAATTCCAGATCTGCAAGAAGGCAATTCGGAAACATGATCGTTCTCATAATTCCTTTTCAAAGATGCGCAATTCAACCCTTATGTGATTGATTCTACTTAATAAAGTCACTCTTTGCAAGCTCCTCGTGGCATGCTCTTCAGGTTGAGGGGATGGATCATTTTCCCTTGCCCCTGTGTTTCTTCAAAGACATATTTATAGCCAATATATAAGTAGCAACTTTTATGCCATTCTATTCCTATTTAAGTAACTGAATTCAATAGAGTTACGAATCTCTCGATTTGTTTCTCCTCCTGATTTATCAATAAATGTCAAAACCCTGACAATATTTGCCATTCCACTTCTTTCTTAATAGTATTAGAATACCTCTACATATATACCGTCAATAACCCCTAAAGATGATACTCGGGGTGAATTTTTTCCGCCCTATCTCACCCCCCACGACCGGATGAGGTTTCCTCGCTGGGGAAACTGAGCGTGTTTTCACAATCACCAATTGGGACACTCGGATAGCATTCATCACAGATTTGGAAATGCTCCTATGAGTCTGGGGATTGTTGTATTTTGGTACCGAGTGTGGTATTGGTTTATCAATGACACCAGAGAATAAAAAGGTCCTTGTGACTAGCTGTCTCATCTTTCTCTTTTTCCTCGGATTATCTCTCTTCATAAACCTTCCATCCCTGCAAGGAAATTTTCTCTTTGCCGATGAAGCCATTTATTATTCGATGACACAGAGCCTGGCGAATGACTTTGACCTTGAATACACAAAGAAGGACCTGATCCGTTACTACAAGGCCTTCGATTCGGGTCCTCTTGGAATCTTCTTGAAAAAGGGGGAAAATGACCGGCTGTTTTTTGCAAAATCCTACATCTACCCTCTTTTCGCCTCTCCATTCGTCAAGGTCTTCGGTTGTAATGGATTTTTGGTCTTTCACTCCATCCTCCTCTTCTTCATGCTGATCATGGGCTATTCGTATTTCTCGCTTTCCAACACATCGTCTCTTTCCTTTGCTGCCATCCTCACTTTTCTTTTTGCTTCGGCGGCCTGTGTGTACTTCTTTTGGATACATCCGGATTTCTTCAACCTTTTTCTCGTGTTTTTCGTGCTCTTTCTTTGGCTCTATAAACATAAAAAAGAAGAAATACTTCAGAACGAGGAACAGAAAACCAAACTCGTCAGTTTCCTTCTCTCCGACTGGTCCGATTATCTGGCAGCGCTCGTTGCAGGGATTGCCTTTTTCTCCAAACCACCCAATATCATCATCATGGGCCCCATAGTGCTCTATGCCCTATTCAAGAAAAAATTCGTGAAAGCAGTGTTGATTATTCTTATTTTTGCGTTGACTGCGGGGCTGTTTTTCGGGATCAACTATCTCGCAACAGGCGACTGGAATTACCAGGGAGGCGAACGAAAAACGTTCTATGGCGAAGGCGGTTACCCCCTCGAGAAAGACCATATCACCTTTGACACGGCAAAGGGCGGCACCATGTCCTCTGAGGGTTACACAGAAAAACATCTCCTCCCGGTGAAGTTTGTTTTTTACAACCTCTTCTACTATTTCTTCGGCAGATTCACGGGCCTCACCTGGTATTTTTTCCCGGCGATCCTTGCTCTGATCCTCTTTGTTATGGGAGCCAAGAGGATCTATCAATGGTTTCTCCTCATCGCAATCTTCGGTGGGATCTTTATATACATCGTTCTCATGCCAGACAACTATGCCGGTGGGGGCGGAACCATGGGAAACAGATACTTCTTGACCATATACCCTCTGTTTCTCTTCCTCCCACACCTAAAAATGAAACCAAGGCATATCGCACTCTGTTGGGTCATGGCCGCGGTGTTCATTGCCCCGATCCTCACAAATCCCCTGCTCCATTCTCACTATCCCGCAACTCATGCCAAAAAAGCACCCTTCAAATGGCTCCCCTTGGAGATGACTCTCGTGAACAATTTCCCCACGAACACCAATCCAAGTGCACGCAGACAGCCCATCGGTATAAAATACAGCTGGATCCATTTTCTGGACGACAACTTTATTCCCAGGCAGGAAGAATCGGAGCTGGAAAAATTTGGCTTTTGGACACGCGGATCGCACACAGCGGAGATGATCCTCAAGACCTATTATCCGATCAAATCCCTCACAGTCCATCTGCTTAACAATCCCCGTATGAGGAATGACATCACGGTCAAGGTCGGAAGAGAAAAGAAAAAGATCACCCTCGGACAAAACCAGCGGGGGATTCTCACATTTACTTCCCTCAAACCATTCCAGATCAAAGCCATCCATCTCTACAGGATAAAAATTGGGGCCTCCAAGGGGTCTATACCCTATTTTGAGGATGAATATAGCCAGGAAAAAAGATACTTGGGTGTCTATTTCGAATTTGCTATCGAACCCGAGTATATGCCGGAATATTGATGTGTGGCATCTGCGGAATAGCCAAAACTGACAACGGAGAACCCGTCTCCCGGTCACTCCTCTCTTCGATGTGCGCAACGATTGTCCATCGAGGCCCTGACGATGAGGGGATCTTTGTTCAGAACAACGTTGGACTTGGCGTCCGCCGCTTGAGCATTATCGATGTTGAAGGAGGTCACCAGCCTCTATCCAACGAGGATGGCTCTGTATGGGTGGCTCACAACGGAGAGATCTACAATTTCCCCGAGCTTCGGGAGGAGCTCATAACATGCGGTCACACATTTAAAACCCGAACAGACACCGAAACCATCGTCCACAGCTATGAGGAATGGGGAGAGCACTGTTTCCAAAAATTTCGGGGCATGTTTGCCTTCGCCCTTTGGGATGACCGTACTAAAAGGCTTCTGGTCGGACGGGACCGGATGGGGATAAAACCTTTCTACTACACGCTCATCGAAAACAAAGAGAGGACTCTTGTCTTCGGTTCGGAACTCAAGACCATCCTCGTCCATCCCGACGTCAAACGAGCTCTCGAACCTCAGGCTCTGGATCTCTATTTGACTTTTGAATATATTCCAGAACCCCTTTCCGCTTTCCAGAACATTTACAAACTGCCAGCGGGAACCTTTCTGATCTATGAGCGGGGTAAGATCCATATCGAAAGATATTGGGATGTTAACCGGGAACAAGAAGAGGAAGTCTCAACCAAGCCTCACGGTATCTCCCTTGCTTCTATCGAGGACGAGCTGTATGAACGCCTCAAAGAATCGGTTAAGGCCCGGCTTTTATCCGATGTTCCTCTGGGAGCTTTCTTGAGTGGTGGCATCGATTCGTCGGCTATCGTAGGCCTGATGCACGAATTGGGCGTCTCGCCCATAAAAACCTTCTCCATCGGCTTTGAGGACGCCACCTACAATGAGCTCGAGCATGCCCGCCGCATTTCCCAGAAATTTCACACAGACCACGAAGAGTTCATCCTCAAACCCCAGGCTTTGGAATTAACGGAAAAACTCATCCGCCACCTCGACGAACCTTTTGGAGATTTTTCCATCTTCCCCACCTACCTTGTCTCAAAAATGGCCCGCTCGCACGTCAAGGTCATTCTCTCAGGAGACGGCGGAGATGAACTCTTTGCCGGATATGAACACTATCAGGCCCAAAAACTATCCCGTTTGCCCCTTGTGTCTTTTCTGTCCAAACCCATGCCCGCTGTCCTGAGAAAGCTTCCACCCTCCTCCAAAAAGAAAGGCCTCTGGAACAAGCTGCGGCGTTACGCGCAAGGATTCGAACACCCTCAAGACCTGAGGCATTTCCGCTGGATGATGTTCCTCAACCAGAAAGAACGGGAAGATCTGTATTCCAAAGACTTCCGCCACGAACTGGAAGGGATCAAACCATTCCATACGATCCCTCCTCTCGATAAATTATATCCACAACTGGACCGGTTTGATGACATCAACGGGGAGCTCTATCTTGATCTGAGGTCATACCTGGTCGACGATATTTTAGTCAAGGTCGACAGAATGAGCATGGCCACGTCTCTTGAGACACGAGTTCCGCTGATCGATCACAAGGTTGTCGAATATGTCTTTCAGATCCCAGGTCACCTCAAGCTCAAGGGCATGACCACAAAATGGATCTTCAAAAAAACTATGGAAAGGCTTCTCCCGCCTCAAAACATCTACCGGAGCAAGGAAGGTTTCTCCATCCCGATCAAACACTGGCTGCGGAATGAATTAAAAGAATTGATGCTCCATTATCTCAGCGAAAGCCGTATCCGGGACGCCGGGCTTTTTAATTTCGGACCGATCAAACACAAAATCGATAGACACATGCAGGGGAGAGAAAACTACAGCCACCAGCTTTGGGCTCTTCTCGTCTTCGAGATCTGGCGTGAAAACTTCCTAAAATCCTGATGACTGGTTTGGGATGCCCTCGGGGATAACGGAAACAACAAAAGCTGTTCGGGTTTTAGGCGTGATCTTGTGCTTTTCTGAAACGGGAAGGCCGAGGACCCAGACAATCTCATCTCCTGAGAGGAAGACAGGATTCCTGCCTCGCTCTGGGCGAGGGATATTCTTAGCCCGCATGATCTCCTTAAGCTTTTTCCGGCCGGGAGAGCCCAGAGGTTGATACCTGTCTCCGTCCTGACGGTTCCGCACGTGGAGGGGGAATTGCAATTTATCCAGATCCAGATAAGCCTCTATATAATTGTCTGTTCTCATAGAGGAAAACTTGAGATTCTCCTGCCGTGTCCCCACAAAGCGCATGCCCAATTCCCCAATATTAAGGATTTGGTTCTCCATCCATGAATACGCGTACTGGACTTTCGAGGGCATGCCCTCTTTTACAAAGATCAATCCTTGCTCTCTTTTTAACACCAAGCTCCCTTTGAGGGAAAACTCTTTTCCTTCGTCAAGCTTCAATATTTTTTCCACGTCCTCGAAGGAAATTCTCCGGAGGTCGCCTTTTAGGGCGTGAATAAAATGGCGGACCACACGCCTTTGGATAGCCAAAGGCAAGCCGAGCAGCTTTTTTATATCCAGCGCCACACGATCGTCCCTCTCCAGCAGAACATCGCGAGTCTTGTCGGCCGAGAGTGAATCCAAGAGGGAATCTTCCTCCATCAACAGAGAGGTCAACTTACCTAAGCGAGGAACAATCTTTGGGTCAAAATTCTTCTGCAGATAGGGGATCAGGTCGATCCGGATCCTGTTTCGCATGAATGAGGGATCAAAATTGCTCTCATCGATGCAGTATTCAAGCCTCTTTTTTTTCAGGTAATCCTCGATCTCCTCCCTCTCGATCCTGAGCAACGGTCTGATCACCCGGCTGTCGATGACAGGATAGATCCCGGCCAATCCTCTCGAACCGGAACCCCTGATCAGGCGCAGGAAGAACGTCTCCGCTTGGTCGGACATGGTGTGTCCTGTGGCGATCTTGGCTTCCCCGATCGTTTCGGCAATTCTGTCCAGAAATTCATACCTCAACAACCGACCCGATTCTTCAAGGTTCAGCCTGTTCCGCTTGGCATAGGACGGCACATCTACGGACTCCACAAAAAGCGGGATCTTTTGGGATGAGGCGATTTTTCTTACAAAACGCTCATCGTCGTCTGAGCTGGCACGGATGCCATGATTGAAATGGCCCAGATAGAGCGAAAGATCCCAATCCCTCCGGATCTCAAGGAGTAGAAACAGAAGGGCGGTGGAATCTCTCCCGCCCGAGTAAGCCACACAGATCTTATCTCCCTTCTGGAAAAGGTTAAAGTCGTGTATGGTGTCTAAAAACTTATCAAGAATCATATTGAGCCCGGCATAAAATAAATCTCAAACCAAAGATTACCATATTTTTTGCTTAATATAAAAAGTCCGCGGCGCGCGCTCAATCCAAAGCAAGAGAATATTTGCAGTTTCAAGAAAGAGGAGTGAGGAAATAAGTGGTGGCGGTGGAGGGATTTGAACCCCCGACACTACGGATATGAGCCGTATGCTCTAACCTCTGAGCTACACCGCCATTTGCAAAGATTTTAGCGGAAATACCCCCCTAAGTCAATTTGCTATTCACGAAGGGGGTGCCTCCAAATCCATGATGAATGATATTTCGATCGATCAGATTATATGGTATCGAAAACACGCCTATTTTTCCCCACCGAGGAAAAATAGGCTCGGTTTCAGGCCTCACTCTCCTTTCCCTCCGGTCAAGGAACCATGGCCGCTCAACCTTCAAATGGTTTTCTCCACCACACAATCTGCTCAATTAATACTGCAATTGAGTAATCACATAATTTCTGGTTTGGAATTTCCTGCTTGATGTAAGAATCTCGAGATTAGAATTAAGAGTTTTTAAATTAATGGAAACGGTAGCTTTTATGAATAATTCATATCAAAG
>WTAW01000236.1 GCA_013139435.1 Candidatus Aminicenantota bacterium
GTGGGTTTGGGGGATTGACCACTAAATAGAGACACAGGATTTCGGGATGTGTAGGCTCAGAAAAAAGGGTTTTGGAGACAAGAATCTCTAAGAAGACGGGCTATGTCCTAAAGGCTCATCGCAATAAGCCTTTGAGACAAAGCCAGTCTGCTAAGCGATTTTTGTCTCCAAAACCCTTTTTTCTAAGCACTACACATCCCGAAATCTTGTGTCTCTATTTAGTGGTCAATCCCCCAAACACACAATATGCGGAAAATCTTAAGAAAATTGTTGAAAAATAAACAGATAAATGGAATTTTCCCTTGACATCACAGTAGATATTACTATATTTTATATAAAAAATGGGATAGAACGGGACAAAATGGGAAATTCATTAATTGGAAGTGCCACCGCAAAGCTCGATAAGAGCGGCAGAATCAAAATACCGGAAAAATTCCGCACAGCGATCGAGGAGGAATACGGAAAGGATCTTTTCATCACATCCCTGACTGATGAGGCCATTCAAATCTATCCTCTTTCAGTATGGCACAAGCTCTCTGGGATTTCAAATGTAGGACTCCTCCAGTTCAAACCCGACCTAAGAAAATTCCTCCTACGCGTCAACCGGACGGGAACGCAGTACCAGATCGATTCCAAAGGACGCGTTCTGATCAGCCAATCCCTTCGAGAAAAAGCGAATCTCGAGGAAGAAGTCACAGTCATCGGCCTTAACAACCATCTGGAGGTTTGGAACACAAACCTGCTCAATGACGTGCTCGAACAGAATCCTCTGACTGATGAAGAGTTCGAGCGTATTTCTGAACTCTCACCAGAGGATAAGGCTGAATGAGGAGCAGTCTCCATGTTCCTGTTCTCCTGGAAGAAACGATGGATTTTCTGGGAGTGAATAGAGAAGGCATATATGTGGATTGCACGATCGGACTGGGCGGACATGCCCTCGAATTGCTCCAGCAGAATCCAAAGGCAAAACTCGTAGGATTCGATCTCGACGAACAATCACTCCTCAAAACCAAAGAAAGACTCATGCCCTACGCAGACAGGGTTGAACTCTACCATTCGGATTTCAGATATCTTCCCGACCTCGAGTTGGATTTTACCCAGATCAGAGGCATTCTCCTCGATCTCGGTCTTTCCTCCTATCATCTCGATTCTCCGGAAAGAGGATTCAGCTACAACAAGCAGGGCCCTCTCGACATGAGGATGGACCTCAGGAACAAGACAACAGCAGCCAAACTCGTGAACAAATCTTCAGAGAGCAACCTGGCACAAATTTTTTATGATTGGGGCGAACTCAGGCAGGCCAGAAGGCTGGCCAAGGAGATCGTCTCTCGACGAAAAATCAAAAAAATTGAAACTACGACCGAGCTTTTAAAGATCGTCGAAGACGTCTGCCAGTGGAAACCCCAGAGAGGAAAAACTCATCCAGCCGCCCGCGTATTCCAGGCTTTACGAATCGAGATCAACCAAGAACTGAAGGGTCTATCCGAATTTTTTGAGAGGATCGTAGAAAAGATCAGAGTAAAGACGCGAATAGTCGCCGTCTCCTTCCATTCACTGGAAGACAGGATCGTTAAACGCACATTCGCCAACCTGGCCTCCTCCCCCAATGGCCGGGCTCCTATTCTCAAAATTTTAACGAAAAAACCTGTCAGGCCATCAGAAAGGGAAATCCAACAAAACTTCAGGTCGAGGTCGGCAAAATTGAGAGCAGCGGAGCGAACCTGAATGGTCAGTAAGAAATTCACGAAAAAACAGATCGCCATAGGTATTCTGTGCATGGTCTTCGTCATCGCTCTTCTGACTTTCTATATCTGGCATCAATCCGAATCCATCCGCCTGGGCTACCAAACTCGGGAGTTGGAGGATGACGTCTCTTCGATCAAGAAAGATATCGAAGAGTTGGAGGCAGAAAAGGCAGCCCTTCTCTCACTGGAGAGAGTGGAAAAGATCGCCACACAAACACTCAAAATGAGACCTCCCGAAAATGAACAGATCGCTTATCAAGAATCCGCGGAGAGGACAAAGATACAATAGCCGATGAAAAATCCACGCCAGAAAAAGATCAATAACAGAACGATCATCCTGCTCTTCTTTCTCTTTATCTGGCTGGGTGTCATCATTCTACGCCTGGTTGAACTCCAAGTCATCCAACACACAAAGTTTAAGGCTGAAGTCCTCAATCAGAATCATGATGTTAAGGCCATTTTTCCCCAGAGGGGAACTATCTTCGACCGCTCAGGGAATATTTTTGCACGAAGCTTGCCCCGGCCTTCGATTTTTTATAATCTCCCCAAGGACGAATCCTTCGAATCTCACCGAGAAAAAATCAATAAGCTCAGAAAAATGCTGGATTTATCCTCAAAAAACCTAGCTTCCATCTATGCCCGAATAAAAAAGGGAAAGTCTTTTATCTGGATCAAACGAAAGGTCGAGACAGAAGTGGCAGACCGGGTGAAAGAGCTCAATTTGAGCGGCATTCATTTCGACGAGGAGAACCAAAGGTTCTATCCCCAAGGAAAGCGAGCCGCACAACTGCTGGGGCGAGTGAACATCGATGACCGTGGACAAAGCGGGATCGAATATAAATACAACACCTTCCTCGAGGGAGAGAAGGGAAAGCGTCTGATCTTGAGGGATGCCAAAAACAGGGAATACCGATTCGAGATCCTCAAAGATCCAGAACCCGGCAAAGACATTATCCTGACCATAGATGAGACCATTCAGTATATCGCTGAGAAGGAGCTGGCCAATGCTCTGCGAAAGACGCAAGCTCTATGGGGAACAGTGATTGTATCACACCCTGCAACGGGGGAAATAGCGGCGATGGCCAACTATCCCACATTCAACCTAAACTCTCCACCCGTTAACGTGTCCAGAGTAGAGAGAAACCGAGCCATCCATCATACGTTCGATCCCGGATCAACATTCAAGATCGTTACTGCATCCGCGGCGCTGGAAAACAAGAGTGTACGGATGCATGAGGTCTTCGATTGTACTTCTGGAAAGATCAGAATCCCAGGAAAAACTGTCTGGGATCACAAAAAAATGGGGATTCTGACCTTTCCGGATGTCATCGTCCATTCCTCCAATGTAGGAACCATTCAGGTCGGAGAACGCATCGGCAAAAAAAACCTGTACACGATGATCAAGGCCTATGGCTTCGGTCAAAAAACAGGGATCGACCTGCCCGCCGAAGAGAAAGGGATCTTCCGGCCTATCAAAAACTGGACAGACATTTCACTCTATTCCCTCTCCATCGGTTATGAGATCTCCATTACAGCTATCCAGATGCTACAGGCTATCAGCACTGTTGCCAATAGGGGGATCGTCACATCCCCACGCATCGTCAAAAAGATCCTGATGCCGTCTGGAGAACGTCAGGAAGTTCCCGTTCAATTCCGGAGAGTCATTTCGGAAGAGACAGCGCAAACTCTTTCCCAGATCCTTCAAAATGTCGTCTTGAGGGGGACAGGAACAGAAGCACAGATTGATGGCTACAGCGTTGCAGGAAAAACGGGGACCGCGCAAAAATTTGACCCTTCCATCGGTCGGTACTCGAATAGGATACACACCGCATCGTTTGTCGGTTTTGTCCCCGTCGAAAACCCGGTTCTTGCGATAGTGGTGGTCATCGATGAGCCCAAGGGTAAATTTTACGGGGGAGATGTTGCGGCCCCTGTTTTTAAGGAGATCGCCTCCCAAATACTTCGCTATCTCCAAGTCCCTAAAGCTGACGCATTCACAAAGACAATAACAACAGCAAGAGTGAGGAGCATGAACGGACAATGAAGCTTTCCGATGTCTTCGCAGAAGTTCCCGGAGTGAACATCTCTGGGAATCCGGATGAAAACATTTGCGGAATTTCCTACTCTTCGAAAACTGTTCAGCCCGGTGACCTTTTCGCCGCTCTGAAGGGAGAAAAAGCGGATGGCAATGAATTCATCGGAGAGGCTGTGGACCAGGGGGCCGTTGCCGTTTTCTCAGAAAGAGAGAAGCCTGAGAAATTTCCAAACACATGGATACAGGTTTGCAATGCAAGGATAGCGCTCGCGCTCTGCGCAGCCAACTTCTACGCTCACCCCTCACAGAAACTCAAAGTTATCGGGATCACAGGCACAAAAGGGAAAACAACTGTCACATACATACTCGAGGAGATCTTAAAGAAGGCAAACCTCATCACCGGGGTGATCGGAACGATCTCCTATCGAGGTCCTGGCACCCGATCAACAGCAGAGAGGACAACACCAGAGGCTCCAGACCTTCAAAGAATGCTGAGAGAGATGGTCGATTCTGGCGCCACACATTGTGTGATGGAAGTGTCCTCCCATTCCCTGGAGCTCAACCGGGTAACAGGCATTGATTTTGATGTGGCCGCCTTCACCAACTTGAGCGGTGAACATCTAGACTACCATCATTCGATGGAGCAGTACTTTGATGCCAAAAAAAAGCTATTTTTGATCCCCTCTAGAAAAAAAATGGCCGTGATCAACTGCGATGATGCCTGGGGCAAAAAGCTATTATCGGAACTCAAGATGGGAGGCATCACTTACGGGACAGCACCCACTGCCATGATCCGCGCAGAGACATTCTCTTTCTCTCAAGAGGGTTTAGAGATGACAGTTAAATACCCTGCAGGAAAGATCTCTGTGTCTTCACACCTCTTGGGGAAGCCAAACATGTACAACATCCTCACAGCCATCGCATGTGCCCTAACTTTGATCGTGCCTGTGCACAGCATCAAAGAAGGGATCGCTGCGCTTGAGGGAGTCCCCGGGCGTTTCGAGAAGATAAAAAACACGCTCGGGTACAACATCTTCGTTGACTATGCCCACACGGATGATGCCCTCAGGAATCTGCTGGAGACGGCAAAAGAATTGAACTACGGCCGAATCATATTGGTCTTTGGCGCGGGCGGAGACCGCGATCGTCAGAAAAGACCGAGGATGGGAGAAGTCGCAGGTCAATTTGCCGACTGGACTATCCTCACTTCGGACAATCCCCGGACCGAAGACCCTATGGCGATACTCACAGATATCGAAAAAGGAATAAAAAAAACAGGTGCAGATAAGTATGAAATCGAGCCCGACCGGAAATCAGCCATTCATAAAGCTCTCTCTCGCGCAGAGAGAGGAGACTGTGTGCTGGTGGCGGGGAAAGGGCATGAAGACTATCAGATCATGAAAGACACGATCATCCCATTCAAAGATACGGATGTTCTAAGACGTTTTTTGAAAGAGATGGAGGATAAGTAACATTGGTTGAGTTTAGATTGTATCAGCTTAAAGACAGAATGAAAGGTGAAATTCTCCAGGGTCCTCCATCTCTTTCCTTTCATAAATTTAACATCGATTCAAGGCTTTCCGAGCCGGGTGAACTCTTTTTTGCTTTAGTTGCCGAACGGAATGGGCACGATTTTATCGCACAAGCTGCTGACAAAGGAGCCTCGGGCGCAGTCATTTCAAAAAAAATCATCCCTCCTTTCAATGACTTCGCTTTGATCAAGGTCCCCAACACTCTTGAAGCCCTCCAAAAACTGGCCCAAAGTACCCTCTCTGATCACCCCGTCAAAGTTGTGGGCATTACTGGCAGTATAGGAAAAACAACGACCAAAGAGTTCACCTCGGCTCTTCTTGAACAGAGATTCAAAGTCCTCAAATCCGAAGGCAACTTCAACAATCACTTGGGCCTTCCCCTGTCTGTCCTGAGGCTGAGAGACGATCATGAGATCGCTGTGCTGGAGATGGGAATGAGTCATCGCGGAGAGATCAATACCCTCACACAGATCGCACCGCCAGATGTGGCGGTGATCACCAATGTGCAGCCTGTTCATCTGGAATTCCTGAAAAACATGGACAACATTGCCGATGCGAAAAAAGAAATCCTCGAAGGATTGAAGCCGGCCGGAACGGCAGTTCTCAACGGGGATGATCCATGGGTCAATAAAATAGCTTCGTCTTGGAAGGGAGAGAAGATCTTTTTCGGCTTTTCGAAAAGATATGACATTTCCGCCCAAAACATCCACAAAACAGGACTCGAAGGGATGCAGTTCGAACTCAATTATGGAGAGCAAATCGAAAACGTTGTTCTTCCCTCCTTCTATGATAGCACTCTCTTGAATTTTCTTGCAGCTGTGGCCGTCGCCTATGCATTTTCAATTCCTATCGAAGACATAACCGAACGGTCGGCGCGACTCAAACCCGCAGCGAAGAGAGGAGCGGTGTTCCTTCTCGAAAAAGACATGACACTCATCGACGATTCATACAACTCGAACCCGGCAGCTCTGGAGTCCACACTGAAGAGTGTGGCGGAACTCCCTGCGAAACGAAAAATTGCTGTTTTGGGAGATATGCTGGAGCTCGGTGAGGAGTCCGTCAAGTATCACGTCTCGGCGGGGAAACGGATTGTGGACAATGGCTTCGACCTTCTAGCTGCTGTCGGACCCTTGAGCAAGCATATGGCTGAAGGGGCACGGGAAAGGGGTATGCCTCAAGACCGCATACACATTTTTAAAGATTCTCATGAGGCGGCAAAGAACCTGGGAGATCTTTTGGAACACGGAGACCTGATCCTGATCAAGGGATCCCGAGGCATGAGGATGGAATACATAATCGAACAACTAAAGGAGGAAGGATAGTCACATGCTCTTTTGGCTATTGGTGCCGCTGAAGGATTATTTCATATTCTTCAATGTCTTCCGGTACATCACCGTGAGAACAGCCCTGGCAGGAATCACCGCTCTTCTTCTCAGCTTGCTCCTTGGCCCGTGCATGATCAAACTCCTCAAAAAGTATCAGATAGGCGAAGAGATCAGAACCGACGGCCCCAAATCTCACACCGAAAAAAGAGGAACGCCCTCTATGGGAGGATTGCTCATTATCAGTTGCACGATCGTTCCAACTCTCCTCTGGTGCGATCTCAGCAATAAGTATGTTTGGCTCGCCATATTTACGATGATCTCGTTCGGTCTCATCGGATTCTGGGATGACTATCTCAAGATCCTCAAGAAGAAATCCTCGGGAATGGTGGCAAGGCGCAAGATGATCTTACAGATACTGCTCTCCGGCGCCATCGGTCTCGTGCTGATATATCTTGGCATGAAGGGGGATTTCATCCTGAACATAAGCCTCCCTTTCTTCAAGCAGTGGACACCCTATTTGGGATTCCTTTATCTCCCATGGGTCATGTTTATCCTGGTGGGAGCCTCCAACGGTGTCAATCTCGCCGACGGCCTGGATGGTCTTGCCATAGGCCTGACACTTATCAGCGCCACAGCTTTTACGGCGCTGTCCTACGTTGCAGGTCACGCTCTATGGTCGCAATACCTGAACATCACCCGGGTGGAACTCGCTTCAGAACTCACAGTTTTCCTGGGAGCGATGGCTGGTGCATGTTTAGGCTTCCTCTGGTACAACTGTCACCCGGCCGAAATGTTTATGGGAGATGTGGGCGCGCTGTCCTTGGGCGGAACGATCGGGGCCGTAGCTATTATGATCAAACAGGAATTTCTCTTGCTGATGGTCGCAGGCGTTTTCGTCCTCGAAGCGCTCTCCGTGCTCCTCCAGGTGACCTACTTCAAGATCTCAGGAGGAAAACGGATATTTCTCATGGCTCCGCTCCACCATCATTTTGAGCTTAAGGGATGGTCAGAACAAAAGATTGTGGTCCGGTTCTGGATACTGGGCATCATCTTCGCCCTGTTTAGCTTAACCACGCTAAAACTGAGGTAACATGGAACTCAAAGGCAGAGAAACACTCATCGTCGGGTTCGGAAAAACAGGCGAAGAACTCTGTCATTTTCTGCTGAACCGGGGGGCACATGTCACTGTTAGCGAACAGAGGGAGGCCGAACAACTCTCCGAAAAGATCGGGTTTTGGAAAGACAGAGGAGTTGTCTTTGAGACTGGAGGCCATCACAGAGAGACCTTCCTGTCTGCCCATATGATTTTTCCCAGCCCTGGTGTCCCGATGATAGCAGAACTCGAGGAAGCCATGGCAAAAGGAGTGGAAGTCCTTTCAGAGATCGAACTCGCCTTCAGATTCCTCAAAGGCCGGGTGGTCGGGATCACCGGAACCAACGGAAAATCCACCACAACAACACTCTCCAACAATATCCTTCATGACGGGGGAATAAAATCCCAGCTGGCCGGGAATATAGGCACTCCTCTCATAAGCTATGTCGAAGAGAGCGAAGATGACCACATCTATGTCACAGAGCTCTCCAGCTTCCAGCTGGAGTATGTCCAACAGTTCAGAGCTTACATATCCGTGTTGCTGAATGTCTCTCCTGACCATCTGGACTGGCATGGAAGCTTTACGAACTACTTCGAAGCCAAAAAACATCTCCTCGATCTCCAGGATAAAGAGGATATCACTATACTCAATCGAGATGACCCTCTCGTTTGGAATTTAAGAGGAGAGATAAAACCCAAGGTCTTCGGATTTTCCCGAAGCCACAGAGTCACTCCTGGTTGTTTTATCGAAAAGGACTGGATTGTCTGCACGAATGGCAAAGAAGAGAGGATCATCCATAAAAGCGATATCCCCCTCAGAGGAGTCCACAACCAGGAAAACGTGATGAGCTCTATGCTCATCGGTTTTCTTTTTGGTGTTTCAAGCCAAGGAATGAGGGAGACTATCAAGTCCTTTGAAGGCCTGGAACACAGGCTGGAAGAAGTCGCATCTCTCCAGAACGTTGTCTTCTACAACGACTCCAAGGCAACGAATGTGGGAGCAACCCTAAAATCCCTCCAGAGTTTTGACAGGAAGATCATCCTCATCTTGGGAGGAAGGGATAAAGGAGGTAATTTCGAATTACTGAAAAAGCCGGTGGAGGAACGTGTCAAGAAAGTTCTGTTGATCGGTGAGGCCAAAGAAAAAATCGCCCGTGCGCTCAAAAACGGAAACGAAGTTCCCTTAGAGTCCGTCTCTTCACTGAGGGAAGCAGTCGAACAGGGTTTTGCTGCGGCCTCTCCAGGAGAGATCGTTCTCCTCGCTCCAGCCTGCACGAGCTTTGATATGTTCCAAAACTTCGAGGAAAGAGGCCAGGAATTCAAACGTGAGATCTTTGCATTAATAGATAGAGTCAAAACACAAGGCTATTGACCGATGGAAATATTCAGACCCCTGGGATTCGACAAACCCCTGTTTCTAGCAACACTGGTACTCCTTTCGTTCGGATTGGTCATGGTTTTCAGTTCATCAGCGATCATGGCGAGCGACACATATCAGCAGCCTTTTCACTTCTTCATCCATCAGCTCATGGGTGCTGGAATAGGCCTGGCCCTCATCCTGGCCATCCTCTTCATAAACAAGCCGTTCTACGAGAACCCGTATTTTATTTATGGATTACTGATCTTAACGTTAGTCCTTCTGGCCCTCTGTCTGGTTATGCCGGCATTGGGAGCGACCCAGAGATGGATCCATTTTTACGGGTTGCGGTTTCAGCCATCAGAACTAGCCAAAATCAGCCTGATCCTTTTCATCGCTCTTCAACTGGAGAAAAAAAAGGACGAGCTGGACAAGATATCGTCTTTCCTTCTCCCTCTGGCCGTCGTATTCCTCGGAATTCTGCTGATCATCATCGAACCCGATTATGGAACTGCCATCCTCACCTTCTTAATATGCACAATGCTGTTCTTTATCGGGGGAGTAAAAATGGCTTATTTCCTGGTTCTGGGTGTCTTATCCTCTGGGCTTTTTGCTCTGTATCTTTTCCAGGCGACCTATCGAATAGACAGGATCATGGCTTTTCTCTCTCCGAACAGCGACCCCCTGGGGACGGGATTTCAGGCCATCCAATCCAAACTGGCGGTCGGTTGTGGCGGACTTTTCGGCGTCAGCATTGGCGAGAGCACACAAAAGCTGTTTTTCCTACCATGCGCCCACACGGACTATATCTATGCGATCATCGGCGAAGAACTCGGACTCATGGGCACACTTGCAACATTGCTGCTCTTTGTGATCATCCTGTGGAGAGGACTGGTCATTTCCAGGAGAGCACCCACCATGTATTCGCGGATCATCGCAGCGGGCTTGACGATGGCGATATTTACCCAAGCGCTGCTCAATATCAGCATCGTGTTGGGTTTGGGACCCCCGACTGGACTCACTCTTCCTCTGTTGAGTTTTGGGAGATCCTCCCTGATCTGCATATTATTCAGCATAGGCATCCTTCTCCACATTTCACAGCGTAAGGAAGGAAGCAGAAGAAAAAGATGAGAGCACGGCAAGTCATTATAAGCGGGGGCGGAACGGGTGGACATCTCTACCCTGCTCTAGCGGTCGGTGAGAAGCTGAAGGAAAAGGACCCGACGGTCCAGATCACATTCGTCGGCAGCAGCCGGCTGCTGGAAAAAAGTATTATGGAACGTTATCGGGCAAATTTTATCCCCCTGAAAATCGAAGGATTAAAGGGGAAAGGTCTGAAGATATTCAAGTCTCTTGCCCTGCTGCCCTATAGCTTCTTCAAGTCTCTTTATATCCTCATCCGCATACGGCCAGCTCTTGTCATCGGAGTCGGCGGTTACAGCTCGGGCCCGATCGTTCTTCTTGCATCCTGGCTCAGAATTCCGACTCTGATCATGGAACAAAACCTCCGGCCTGGCCTGACAAACAGGCTCCTGCTCCCATGGGTTCGCAAAGCCGTAGTCGCTTTTGAGGGATCTCTTCCCTATTTTAAGGGGAAGGGGTGTGTCACGGGGAATCCCACACGTGAAGAGTTCTATTCCCTTCGGAAAAAAGAACGAAACCATCGCCTTGCCCTCCTGATCTTCGGAGGAAGCCAGGGGTCTCACTTCCTCAACAAGGGAGTCACAGAATCACTGGTCCTTCTTCTACGGAATAAAAAGGACTTGCGATTCGTCCACCAAACCGGAGATAACGACTATGAATGGGTCAAAGAGTGCTACGCCCGCTATGGATACACAGATGTAACCGTTTCCCCCTATTTCTTCGACATGCCCAGTTATTATCAGAGTTCAGACCTTATCGTATGTCGAGCGGGGGCCACAACGATCGCCGAGCTGATCGCCGCCCAAAAAGCATCCCTCCTGGTCCCGTTTGCCCAGGCTACGGAAAATCATCAGCTCTTGAACGCCAAGGAGTTGAAAAAGGCTCAGGGTGCTGAGATCCTCCTCGAGGAGGATTTTACACCAGAGACGTTTACAGAAAAAATCAGGGATTTTATGACCCATAAAGAAAAGATCAATCGAATGGAGAACAATCTTAAACAACTCAAAAAGGAAAACGCACAAGAGAAAATATCAGACTTCTGCCTGGAACTCATGGGAGGGGAAAGTTAGGAGAACCTGTGGTCAATAAAAAATATCACAAGCTCAAACACATCCACATGATCGGTATCGGAGGCACCGGAATGAACGGCATCGCTGAAGTTCTCCTCAACCTGAGCTATAAAGTATCGGGTTCTGACCTTCAAGAAAACGAAGCCACAAGACGCTTAGCCGGGCTCGGAGCCGATGTGCACATCGGACACAAAGCAGAACAAATCAACGGCTCCGATGTCGTGGTGATCTCGTCTGCCATCACAAAAGAAAATGTGGAGGTGCAAGAGGCAAGGCGTCAAAAAATTCCGGTTATCCCCCGAGCAGAGATGCTGGCAGAATTGATGCGTATGAAACACGGGATCGCCGTGGCTGGCTCTCATGGAAAAACATCCACCACATCCATGATCGCTGAGGTCCTCGAGGCAGGGGGTTTCGACCCGACGATCATTGTCGGCGGAAGGCTCAACACCATAGGGGCCCATGCCAAGCTGGGAGAGGGCGATTTCATCGTGGCTGAGGCGGATGAGAGCGATCGTTCATTCCTCTATCTTTCTCCGTTTATGGCCGTGCTTACGAACCTGGATGAGGAACACCTGGACCAATACAAGACTCTGGATGAGATCAAAAAGACTTTTATTCACTTTGCGAACAAAGTTCCCTTCTTTTGTCCTATCATCCTCTGTCTGGATGATGCAAACCTTCAGAGCCTCATGCCGGGGCTGGAGCGCAGAGTCATCACATATGGATTTTCAACACAGGCAGATATCTATTCGCGTGAACAGACATTCGACAAATTCACTAGCACATCCACGCTCTATTATAAAAACGAAAAGATCGGCATTCTTAAATTGAATGTTCCGGGAAAACACAGTATCCACAATGCGATGGCGGCTGTAGCTGTAGGCCTGGACCTGGATATGCCCATTCCCACGATCCTGGAAGCTCTGAAGGCTTATACGGGGATTGGCCGGCGGTTTGAACTGAAGCAAACAATAAACGGCATCATGATCTTCGAGGATTATGCCCATCACCCCACTGAGATCATCGCCACACTCGAGGCCGCAAAAAGGGGTTGGCCACGCCGCACGGTAGCCGTCTTCCAGCCTCACCGCTACTCACGCTTATCTTCTTTGATGAAAGAATTCGCCACTTCATTCAACCAAGCGGATGTTCTTTTCATCACAGAAGTCTATCCTGCTGGGGAAAAGCCGATCGAGGGGGTTTCCGGTAAGGTCCTCTATGAGGAAACTCAACAGTTCGGGCACAAGAGCATCTATTTTGAACCCGATCTTTCAAAGATCCCCTCTCTTGTCGCTCAAATTGCGGAACCGGAAGATTTGATCTTCATCCTGGGTGCAGGAAGCATCAACAAGATCATTCCTGAACTGATCAAGGAGTTAGGAGGACAATAAGACGATGGCCACTCATGCGTCATCCCCGCTCAGATACAAGACAAACGTCTTTATTTCCGAACCACTGCACTTCAGACGCAAGGAGAAAAAGACCAAACCCAGGAAGGTGCAGAGACGAATCAAACTGAAATTCAGGCATATCTTCATATGTTTTCTCCTTATCGGTGGACTGTTCACTTTTTTCCAAAGAGCTTACCTCTTCCTGATCTTCTGGGATAAATTGAATGTCGACCGCATCGAAGTATCCTGCCCCAAAGAACAAATCGCAGAGGATATTCGCCTGTTTCTCGACGGAAAACATCTGGGGAATCTTCTGATCCTTGACATCCATACCCTAAAAGAAAAACTGGTCGTCCATCCATGGATCAAAGATGTCCGTGTACGGAAGAGCTTTCCCTCTACCTTGAAGATCTCCATTCTGGAGAGACAGCCCGCTGCTCTATTGAAAGAAAGCCGTATATTCCTCATCGACAGGGAGGGCATAAAGCTCCAAGAGGTCGATTCTTTGGTTAGCTGGGACTTTCCTCTGTTCGTGGACACCAACAATTTCAAGGCAAATATCGCTGAAAAGCTCGATTTCGGATGGGCGTTTCTGGACAGTCTGGACCCATCTGAGAAAAAAACGATCGCTATCATAGACCTTACAGAATACCAAAACGTGAAAGTTCGGCTTAAAGAATCGCCCGCATGGATCATTATCGGCGAAAGCCGGTTCCATGAGAGGATGGCGCTCTATCGGGCTCAAGAACCTATTTTTAGACAGTACGGACCCATGGAATATGTCGACCTGCGCTTAGAGGAGCGCATCTATATAAAGCCTCAAAAACTATTTGCAAAAGATATTGCTCCAAACATGATAAAGGAGGCCAAATAATGCCAAAAAATGGCTATATTGTCGGTGTTGATATCGGCACAAAAAAGATCACTGCCATTATTGGTGAAGTCACTGAAGACAGAAAGATCGAGATCATCGGCATCGGAACGACCGATTCGAGAGGACTGAGAAAGGGAGTCGTGGTAAATCTCGAGACCACTGTGGATTCCATTAAGAAAGCGCAAGAAGAGGCTGAGCTCATGGCAGGCGTGGAGATCGATTCGGCGTTTGTCGGTATTTCAGGAGCTCACATCAAGAGCTTCAACAGCAGAGGTGTTATTGCTGTCTCCGGGAAAAACAAAGAGATCAGCCGAGAAGACATCAGGCGAGTGATCGACCAATCCAAGGCCGTCTCCATCCCTCCTGACAGAGATATCATCCACATTATCCCTCAGGAGTTTGTCGTGGATGATCAGGACGGGATCAAAGATCCTCTAGGTATGAGCGGCATCAAACTCGAGGTCAACGTCCATATTATCACGGGGGCCATCACATCGGTTCAAAACCTCAAGACCTGTATCACCCGGGCCGGCATCGAGATCGAACATCTGGTTCTCAACCAAATTGCCACCAGTTTTTCCATTCTGACCCATGATGAAATGGAACTCGGGGTCGGTTTGATCGACATCGGCGGAGGCACGACCGAAGTCGCTATATTCGAACGCGGGAGTCTCTGGTACACATCCGTCATTCCCATCGGTGGAGACAACTTTACCAACGATATCGCAGTCGGACTACGCACGCCCATTCCCGATGCAGAGAAGATCAAGAAAAAATTCGGATGCGTGTCCAGCCCGCTCGTGGAAGAACAGGAAACCATCGAGGTTCCTTCTGTGGGCCGCGGCAAGAAACCTCGCGTGCTCTCCAGACAGCTTCTAGCGGACATCATCCAACCAAGGGCAGAAGAGATATTCCGGCTGGTCGATAATGACATCCGAAGAATGGGTTATGAAAAATCGCTGAATTCGGGCATCGTGCTTACGGGAGGAACTGCTTTGCTGGATGGTCTGGAAGAAGTGGCTGAGGGCATTTTCGACCTTCCGGTTCGGCGGGGTGACCCCAGCGGCATTGGAGGGCTTGTGGACCGCGTAAGCACTCCGGATTATGCAACATCAGTGGGCCTCGTCCTTTACGGATATAACCAGTGGAAGGATCGAGGCTTTTCTAAAGATAGAAAAAAGGGCTTCTGGGCCAAAATGAAGGACTGGCTCAAAGAGGCATAGGAGGCAACCATGCATGAGGATTTTAAAAGCAAACTCAAATTTCACTTGGTGGATGAGCGTGAAGGAGCCAACATCAAGGTCATCGGGATTGGAGGTGGAGGAGGTAACGCTGTCAATAGAATGATCGAGGCAAGGATCGAAGGCGTTGACTTCATCGCCGTCAACACCGACCTTCAAGCGCTCAACAACAACAACGCAGGAACAAAATTCCAGATCGGAAGTCAACTGACCAAGGGTCTGGGATCAGGGGGAAGGCCTGACCTCGGTAAACAAGCTGCTTTGGAAGACACCGAGAAACTTGTCGAGCTCATGGAAGGAGCAGATATGGTCTTTCTCACCACCGGTTTAGGTGGAGGCACAGGGACAGGAGCAACTCCCATCCTGGCGAATATCGCCTCGGAGTTGGATATCCTGGCTATCGCGATCATCACTTTTCCCTTTGAGTTTGAGGGAAAAATCAGAGCACGGCAAGCTCAGGAAGGATTGGCCGAGCTCAA
>WTAW01000039.1 GCA_013139435.1 Candidatus Aminicenantota bacterium
TTTGAACTTTATAGAGATTTTCGCTAAAATAGGAGCGCTTTTGGAGAAGGCCGATGCCAACGATCGAAGAGGAATTCGAGAAACTGAGACCCGTCCTTGATAAATGGAGCAAAGTGGTCCTGTTTGCAAAAAAGATCGATGTCAAGGGCGTTGAAAATTTTGTCAAGAAAGGCCCTACGATCATCATGGGGAATCATATCGGCACCCTAAAGGATGGTCTGACGATCTATGAGATAGTACCCCGGTCATTTGTCTTTACTGCCAACAAGATGATCTTTGATAAAAACGAATTGGACTTCCTCGTCCGGAAGCACCTCAAAAGGCATCTCAAAGGATTCGGGCTTTTTGTGAACGCGATCATAAAACCCATAAAGATCCCCACCATTAATTTCGTCACCAGAACCGTCAATAGAGTGGGAACCATCCCTGTAGACCTTTATTCCAGTAAAAGAGACGCCATCATGAAATGCCAGGAAACAGTGAAGGCGGGAAGAGCTCTTATTACCCTTCAAGGCCGTGGCCGTGTCATGAAAACCGACCCTAATCCCTATGTCAGTCCCATCAGAAAGGGGGTTGCGATCATCTCCTACAATCTCTACGTGAACGAGGGAATTTCCGTTCCCGTCACTCCTTTGGTCATGTTCGGAACCCACCGTCCCTTTTTTATCCCAGGGAAGATCCAGGTCCGGGTGGGAAAACCCATGTTTATTTCTGATTACATGGGGGGCGGGTTTAACGAAACGATCGAAAGATTTCGCAGTGCTCTGGAGAAAACGATCAACTCTCTTTTCTTCGAGATCCTCCGTTCTTAAGTCTGAGCTCTATTGGCCGCCGAAACGTGCGAGAATATCCGAATTTATCTTTAGGAATAAGTCATATCTGATCTGTACACCTTTTTCTTCTCTAAGCTTTGACATACAGGAGATAAAAAATTTATTTTTTTTCGTCTCCAGGAAATTTTCCCGCTCCGTCTCAAAATTTTCCTGAAAATCGGCCTCTGTGACCTCTTTGCGGTCGAGAACACGAATGAGCACATAACCGGTGGCATACTCTATGGGGTCACTGGCTTCATTCAAAGGCAGAGAAAAAGCCTTTTCATCGACTTCTGTGTTCTCGCCAATGACACTCAAATACCCTCCCCGCTTATGTTCTTCAGCTGTTTTGTACTCCAGCTCATGCTTACTGGCGAGGCTATCGAGATCGGAGGTGGCTAGCTCTGCTTTGATGGACTTCATCTTTTCGTAAGCCGTTTCTTTCTTCTTTTCTGCGGCAAGGTCTTCCTTCATCTTGTCTTCCACCTCGTCCAGTAAAGCTGCGCGAGGTGCTTTGATACTACGAAGTTGCGCTAATCCCGTTCCTTTATAGGTGTATATCGGTGTCGAGATCCCGTTTTCCTCGAGTTGGAAGAGGGCAGTGCTTATGGAGCCCGATGGGTCGATCTCCTCTTCGAAAGACTCACCATCGGCAACAGGTCCTGTACTTTTGACCATATATCCCAATTTTTGTGAAGCCACGTCCAGGCTCTTTTCCTTATGGGCATTTTTTTCCAGGCCTGCAACTCTTTTTTCGATCAATTCTCTTGCTTTTTGGTCAGTGAGGATGTTTGTGATCTGATCTTTGACATCTGCAAGAGGTTTTTGTATCGAGGTTTCTTTTTCTGTGACCTTGAGGATTGCTGTCCCGTCATCCAACTCTAGAGGTTGGGACATATCGCCAACCTCCAGGTTAGCGATCTCCTCTTGTTCTTGTGTGGACAGCGAACGCCACTCGAAGAGTCCCCAATCGC
Source organism: Candidatus Aminicenantota bacterium (assembly GCA_013139435.1). Lineage (GTDB taxonomy): Bacteria > Acidobacteriota > Aminicenantia > Aminicenantales > Aminicenantaceae > WTAW01. Next base: position 1,787 of record WTAW01000039.1, read on the forward strand.
CCGAATCTCCAGCTTTCCCATCCTTGGAATGGGTCTTTGCCATATTCCCGAAATCCTCTCCCGCATCGATCCTGTCCTGGATGTTCCGCATCTCTGTCAAAACGAGCTCTCTCTCTTTGCCCTCATACGGAATATAGATGCGGCTGACTCTCACTTTTTCCGGTTCGGTGAATTGAGGTTCGTTGTTGTTGTAGTACTCCTCGATTTCCGAGTCGGTCAGCTCCACGTCTTTTTTGAAGTCCTCGATGTTGAAAAAGACATAGTCGGCTTCACGTTTTTCAGGGATCCTGTAGTTTTCCTTGTTCTTTTCAAAAAAAACTTGTTTCTCTTCAAGGCTGAACTCATCCTCGACTTCGATGTTCGTGATCTCGATGGGAACAAACTCCATCCTGACGCTTTCATTCGTGCTCTTGTAGTTTTCCCAGAGCTCGCTCTTTGTGAGTGACACACCCGCTGTGAGCATTTTGATGGTTTTATCCATCAGAATTTCTTTTTTGAGATTTTCCTCAAACTCCGACAAAGAGATTCTGTTCCACTCTAATATCTTTTTGTACTCTTCAAAACCGATAAACTGCCCATCCTTTTGAAATACGGGATAGGCCTTGATCTTTTCCCGCAGCTCGTCGTTTGAAGCTCCCAGTTTCATGTCTTCAGCGATTTGAATGAGAAGCTCCTGCTGGATGAGTTGCTCAAGCACCTGCTGTGGAAGGTTGAGTTGCTGTATGAAGCTCGCATTGAGTTCTTTGAACTGTTTCTGTAAGCTTTCGATCCTCTGCCTGAGGTTTTTCACATACGTGTCAGTTGATATTTTTGTTTTTCCGATCGTTACTATGGTGTTCGGGTCCCGAGATTCTCCCAGTTTACCCGCTCCACCCCATACGGCAAATATAGATATGATGAATGCAACCACTACAGCCCAGAGAATGGGCGATAGTGATTTCAAGTTTTTACGCATTGCTTTCAGCATTGTCTCACCTCTCTTTGAGTAAGTGTCGGGCAATAACGATCCTTTGAACCTCTGAAGTTCCCTCATATATAGCGAGTACTCTCGCGTCTCTGTAGATCTGTTCGACAAAGAATTCTTTTGAGTACCCGTAGCCGCCGTGGATCTGGAGAGCCAGGTAGGCGATCCTGTTGGCTGCTTCCGAAGCGAACAGCTTGGCCATAGCGGATTCTTTCCCGTAAGGCTTGCGATTATCGCACAAATTTGCGGCTTTATGGGTCAACAACCGAGCGGCATTTGTCCATGTGGCCATGTCGGCGATCATAAATTGGATCGCTTGGAAATCTGAGATCTTTTTTCCGAAAGCTTCTCTTTCCTTGGCATATTTGACAGCTTCATCAATGGCCCTTTGGGAAAGGCCCACCGATTGGGCCGCAATTCCAATCCTAGAGTTGTCGAGTCCCTGGAAAGCGATGGCGGCGCCTTGCCCTTCTTCGCCCAACATGTTTTTTGCCGGGATTTGACAGTTGTCCAGGATCACTTCTGCAGTCAGAGAAGCATGCAATCCCATTTTTTCTTCGATCTTGGCTACGTGAAATCCTGGGGTGTCGCTATCGAGAATGAAAGCGCAGAGCTTTCTTTTCTCTCCAGGGGGAGTGTCTGCTAAGGCGAAGAGGATGAACGCTTCGGCATTGTTTCCTGTAGTGACCCAGCTTTTCGTCCCGTTCAAGATGTACTTTTCTCCTTCTCTCCTGGCCTTGGTTTTCAGGTTTGTGGCATCTGAACCCGCTCCGGGTTCGGTCAAGCTGAATGCTCCGACGATGTCGCCACTGGCTGCTCTGGGCAGGTATCGTTGCTTCTGGTCCTCATTCCCGAATTGGAGTATGGAGTTGGCAAAAAGGGAACAGTGAACCGAGATAATGACAGCCAGTGAGGGGAAAACACGGCTGATCTCCTCAATGACCAAAGCCGTGGAGAGACTATCTGTTTTTATGCCTCCGTATTCGGAAGGAATAGCCATTCCCAGCACACCGATTTCTCCCAGTTTTTTAAGAAGCTCACTCGGGAAGATATGGTTTTCTTCTAAATGTTTGACATGAGGCAAGATCTCTTTTTGGGCAAATCCTCTAATCATTTCTTGGAGCAGCGTTTGTTCTTCTGAGAGTTCGAAATTCATGACTGACCTCGTGAATGGAATGTTATGCCGGTTTTAACTGAGACTCCCTAATCTCCTTTGCGGAAGAGAGGCACGAGTTTTTCGTATGAAGAATCCACACCTTCAATGACGACCTTGGTCTTTCCGATGAGGGGCATAAAATTTGAATCTCCTGTCCAACGGGGGATCACATGGAGGTGATAATGATCGGCTACACCCGCGCCAGCGCTCCGCCCTATGTTCATGCCTGTGTTGAATCCATGGGGGCGATAGTGCTGTCTCAATATTTTTATACTGAATTTAAGCAGGTCTGTCATCTCATCTGTGGCACCTTTGTCTGCTTTTTCGATCGAGTCCATATGTATGTAAGGAGCGATCATCAGATGCCCCGGTGTGTATGGGTATCTGTTCAAGATGATGAAATTGTGCTCTCCCCTGTAGAGGATGTGTGTCTCCCTGTTGTCTTTCATGTTCACGGCTTGGCAGAAGATGCATTCCGTCATTTTGGACGCTTCCTTGACATATTCTTCTCTCCAGGGAGCTGTGATGTATTTCATTATTTATTGATCATGCTCTTCAGGAGTTTACTCGGTTTAAAATACAATACTTTTTTAGGAGGAACCTGGACGGGTTCACCTGTCCGGGGATTTCTTCCGGAGCGTGCTTGCCTTTGTCGGAATCGGAAACTACCAAATCCTCTCAGCTCGATTTCTTCGCCTCTCTGGAGGGCATCCTTGATCATCTGAAAAAAGAGATTGACACCTGTTTCTGCCTCTTGCTTGGAAATGTTCATTTCCTTGGCGATTTGGTTGATTAAATCAGCTTTTATCATCTTTTTCCTCCTTTTTTTTCTCCTTTTTGTTCGTTGTTTTTTTAGGGGTACTGATGGTTTTGAGTTGATCCTTCATGATATCACCGAGGGTGTGTCTGCCGTCTTGGCTTCTCACATATTTTTGATACTCAATTTTCTGCAATTCGAGCTGAGCTTGCCTAAAACTCAGCGACATCTTTTTGTCTTTTTGGCTCAGTTTGATGATCTTTGCAAGCTTTTCTTCCCCCAGGGAGAAGAGTTCTGCAGGGTCTTCGATCTTCCTTTCATCCAGTTCTGAGAGGAAAACGACGCCCTCTATCCCCGGTGTGATCTCCACAAAAATACCGAAGCTGACTAGCCTGACGATTTTGACATTCACCAGGTCTCCGATCTTATGTCTCTCGAAAAAATCTTCCCAGATATCGCCCTCAAGTTGTTTGATACCAAGGGATAACTTCTGCTTATCCACATCGATGTTCAGGATGATGGCCTCGATCTCTTCCTCGACTTTCAGTTTGTCTGAGGGATGTTTGGTTTTTTCCCAACTAATATCCGAGATGTGGATGAGGCCTTCAATGCCCTTTTCCACTTCCATGAATGCGCCGAAGTCAGTGATGCTCGTGATCGTGCCCTTGACTCTGGAGCCTGGACTGTAAGTCTGCTTGAAGATCTCAAGAGGGTGAGGGCTGATTTGTTTGAGCCCCAGCGATATTCTTTTTGTCTCCGGATTGAGGTCCAGGATGGTCACTGTGACCTCTTCCCCTATTGCGAGAATTTTTTTTGGGTGGACGAGCTTTCTGGACCAGGTCAAGTCAGAAACATGAACCAATCCTTCCACCCCTGGTTCTAGCTCCACAAAGGCTCCAAAGTCTGTGAGGCTCACTACTTTGCCGGTGATCTTTTGGCCTGTAAAATACTTTGTTTCGATGTCCTGCCATGGGTCTGGGATCAGTTGTTTATATCCGAGAGAGATTTTTTCTTCCTTTTCATTGAAGTCGAGGATGACGACTTCAATATCCTGGCCCGCCTCGAAGTTCTCTGAGGGATGATGGATCTTTCCCCATGACATATCGGAAATATGAAGGAGGCCTTCGATCCCTCCCAAATCCACGAACGCGCCGAAATTCGTCAGAGATTTTATTTTTCCCCTGATCTTTTTTCCACGACTCAATTGGTCGAAAACACGTTTTTTTCTTTTCTCTCTTTCATCCTGGAGGAGAAGCTTTCTGGAGAGAACAGCATTTTCCGTTTTGCGGTCGAATCTTATGACCTTGAATTTGTAAATATTCCCGATCATTTTTTCCGGTTCTTTGACAGGACGAACATCCGCATGGGAATCGGGGAGGAATGTCTCTATACCGACGTTTACAGTGTAGCCATTCCGTATCTTGTTTGTGATCTTGCCCACGATCCAGTTGTTTCGGACATAAGCGGTCTCCAAGTTATCTAACGCTTTCTGCGCAATGGCTCTCTTCCTGGAGAGGTGAAGATAGCCTTCTTTGAGATTGCTCTTCTCCAAGATCGCTTCGATCTCACTACCCGGCTGTATGGCGTTGATATCCTTGGTGCTTCCGAATTCCTCTAATGGGATGATCCCTTCGGATTTTGAGCCAACGTCCACAAGAACATGAGTTGGAGTGACTTTGATCACCTTCCCCCTGAGAAGTTTCCCTGGACTCAGTTCTTTGGCGCTGAATTGGTACTGATCAAGAAGAGCTTCGTACTCTTTGGATGAGATGTTGTCCTCTTTTTTGGTGTTTTTCGTTAACTCTGACATTGAACTATCTTCTCCCTATGAATTTGCCGTTCGAAGTTAGATTTGATCCTGACGACTGCTTCTTCAATCGCTTCCGGTGGGGTGGAAGCTCCTCCGGAAAGCCCGATTATTTTTGCTCCCTTTAGCATTTCAGACGTGATTTGTGCTGAATTCTCAATAAAGTGAGTGTTTGGCAGGACTCTCTTCGAAATTTGATATAGCTTGTGTGTGTTTGAGCTGTTTTTTCCCCCTATGATAAAGAGCGTATCCACCCGAGAAGCAAGCTCGGATGTGGATTTTTGGTTTGTTTGCGTCGACTGACAGATCGTGTTGAAGACCTTAATCTCCTCTGTTCTTTCGATGAGGGCAGCGACGACTTTTTGGAAGAGGTTCATGTCCTGTGTGGACTGAACCAGAACCGCCCGTCTTTTTTTCTTGGGCAGCTTTTTGGCCTGTGCCTCTGACTCGATGATAATCCCTTTCCCCTGGCTGTATCCGATGAGACCTCTGCTTTCGGGGTGATTTTTGTTGCCGACAATGACGATCTCTTCCTCTTCCTTAGCCAAAGCTTCCACAAGCTTCTGGATGCGTTTGACGATCGGACAGGTCGCGTCGATGATCTTGATGCTTTTTTCTTTGATCTTTTTATATGTTTCCGGGGAAACCCCATGGCTCCTGATGATCACGGTGCCCTCTTTGAGCTCATCCAGATTTTCCAGAGAACGGATGCCCTGCTGCTCTAGGCCGGCTATGACCTGGGGGTTGTGGATCAAGTCTCCAAGAGTGAAGACCTTTCCCCTTTCCTCGGAAAGGGTTTCTTTCGCGATCTGAATAGCTCTTTTGACTCCGTAACACAGTCCTGAATTTTTTGCGATTATAATTTCCATTTTTCCAATTTTACGATGCAATATACTATCCTAGATGATGGGTGTTTGTCAATCCTAAATATAGGTAAAAACTTAACTTAGCTTCATTTTGGTGGGTGAAGATAGAGACCGATTCCTCGTTTGTTCACCGTCTGGGCTGGCGGGAAGTTGCCGATATGGATGGCGTGGTCCGGGTTGAGCTCCCGTAATCCCGATACCAGAGCATTTACAGCGGCTAGATGGCGAGCCACTCGTTCCTTGAGGGGAATGCCGTCCTCGCTGTAAGGGACAAAAAGCATTCCCAGTTTGGAAGCTTTCACATAGTTTGGATCCTTTCCTTCCACGATCAGGGCCTCTGAGGGTTTTCCCTTAAGTCGTCCATGGGAAACGTTGGCCGTTTCGAGGAGGATGGCCATTGATGATGTGTGATCTCCCCATTCGCGGTGGCTGAGGCCGCGCAGGCTCGGCGGCGAGGCCTCCATGCGTATATCTATGTCCTCCATCTGAAGTTCCATGCTCGCGATGGCTGCGAGTTCAGCGCTGTTTTCATGAAAAACGATGGCATTGACCACAGGATACTCTGGTGCAGCCTCATGGAGATCGAGGGAGAGGTCGATCTCTTCTTTTTTAATAAGCTCCATGATCCCGAAGGCGATCTGTTCAGTCAGGTGGCCTTTTTCCTTGCCCGGGTAGCTTCTGTTGAGATTGCGAACCTCTGTTCCAGAAAGGGCCTGGCCCGCTGCATTGGTGAAGAGCGTGGGATCTGGCCATTGATGGGTGGGATTTGTCAATCGTGATCCAAAGCGAAACCATCTTCTCCCTCCCGGAGTTTCAAGAGAAAACTTTTGGGGATTCCCTTCAAATGGATCGTCATGCGTGAAGCCGCTGAGATTGGCTTGAGGTATTATAAAGATCTTTCCTCTAGAGACAGTGATATTTTCAAGAAGGAGTACAGCTGTTATGAATCCTGCTGGCTCATTGGGATGGGTTCCCCCGAGGATAAGGAGATTGCCTCCCTCCTCTTCGCCCTTGAAGCAATACACCGCAGTGTCCCCAGGAGAATCGGCCAGTTGAGAGAAATAATCACTGAGCTTTGTCTGTGCAGACAATCCTGGACTCGGGTAAAATGTATCTGTTTTCCGCATGCTTAAGAATTGGACCCCTGTCAACCAGCACAGTGCGCCGGTTAAACAAAGAAGGCAGAGCGCAATGAGGTGATGTTTTTTGATCTTTTTCTTCATTGAGTTTTCCAATGTTTATTCATGTTGTTTAGCCTGAATTATCCAGATTATTTGATCAGGAAGAGCCGGAGAAGAAACATGATAAGCACAATAGCAGTACTAACCTGAGTCCAAAATTGTTTTTCGCGGAACAGGTACCAGATCAAATTCATTGTCAAAAGCAGCACGATCAAATGGTAAATTATTTTCATCATTATTCTATCTTCTATAATCCTTATATGATCTTTTCTATAACAGGAGCCAAAAGAAGGACTCCGATTCCCATGGTCAATTCAAAGAGGGCGGGGACAAGACAGTACCGCAGGACTTTAAAATAGTTCTTTTCTCCGACAACCTGAGCGGCGAATATTCCTGCCAGAGCGGTGGGAGGCATAAGGTCTCCGAGGCCCGCTATAGCCGATAATGCTGCGGATGTGATGATCGCGTTTTTGTTGATAA
>WTAW01000335.1 GCA_013139435.1 Candidatus Aminicenantota bacterium
TATATCGAGATGGATTTTGATTTCTTCCCTGGTTAATACGACTTTTTTCATCCTGACTCTCTACGCATACCTTAGTGTTTTAATCTAACAGTGTACGTATAATTATACCTTCTTTAATTATTTTGTCAAGGTGTTAGCCTAGGTCAGTAAACATTTCCAAAACCGGAAGAAGGACTGGACGGGCATGGCCCTTTTTATGTATGGTCCGAGACGCGGACGACCTTGAGATTCTTCAGGGGGATCTCGAGTGAATTTAAATTCCCATCTTCATCTGTTCCCACATGTATCTCAGAACCTGTCATCTCTAGAATGAAGTGGCAGGGATTGAATTCCGAGGGTTTTACGGTCACAGGCGTCTCCATCTGTGGGATGATATACACGGACAGCTCCGTTTCTTCCTGGAGAGTGCAGGGAAATCGTTTTGTCAAAACTATGTAGGGAGAGTAAACAGCATTCGGTAAAAGGAGGGCATCCCTTCTGATCTTGACTTCACTCTTCTGTTCCTGCCCTGCAACCAGAATAATATTCTCGACATTGCCCTCGTTGATAACGCTCATGATTTCCTGTTCGACTCCGCTCACCGAACCCTTGAAATAATACTGGCTGGGAATAAAACTTTTATCCAGGCGAATGGTGAGTTTTTCGATCACCATGGGGATCGGTTTGGTCATTCGTCCTCTGACTGTAAGAAGATACTCCTGTTCGTTGGATTCCCAGATGTACTCCTCGTAGCCGACTTTTTCCCCCATAAAAAAAACATCAAAAACCCCTTCCTCAGAGTCCTCTTGCGCCTCCAGGGAGGAAACACAGATAGACAGGCAGAATAGTAGAACAAGGAAAAAGATAAAGGGATTCGAAAAAAACGCGCGCATACTTTTCTTAAAGAGTGATCTAATCTACGATAACGGCCGTGCCATAGGCCAAAATCTCAGAGGCACTCTGCATGATCATCGAGGTTGTGACGCGTATCCCGATGATGGCGTTTGCTCCTAAACCTTCGGCCTCTTCGACCATACGGTCAAATGCCTGCTCCCGAGATTCGGCCATCATCTTTGTGTAGTCCGTGATCTCTCCTCCTACAATATTCCTCAAAGCTGCGGAAAGGTCTCGACCGATATGCCGGGCGCGGATGGTATTCCCTCGGACAAGGCCGAGGGTTTTTATTATGGTTTTCCCCTGGATTTCATCCGTAGTCACGAGCATCATTTGACAACCTCCTTGTACCGTTCCCTCTTTCTCACAAAAATCCTTTCTCTTCCGATGGATACGAGCAGGATCGCCAATCCACCCAGAACGGTCAGGGCTCCGATCTTCAAGATCAATGGGGTTGCCGGATCCTGAATGATCCCTTCGATGGCTTTGTATCCACCAAAAAAGAGCATTATGATAGCACCGATCGACAACAATATCCACCCGATTCTTCTTTCCAAACGGTTATAAATAGAGGCCCAGTAGACCTGCCACATCTCTTTCGGGGGTTGTTTCAGTTCCATTTTTTGCATGACCTCCTCAAATTTTCCCATTTCTTCGAACTCTCTGCGGCACTCCTCACATTGCTGGATATGTTCCTCGATCATTTTTTTCTGTTCTTCACTCAAATGTTTGTCATGGTAAGAAGAAATGAGTTCTTTTATCTTTTGATGGTCCATATCAAACTCCAAAAAACATCTCGTTATTCAAAACCCAAGTATTTTCCGACGATTCCTTTCAGCCTTTTTTTAGCATAATACAGGGATGACATCACTGTCCCGATGGGTTTGTCCAAAATCTCTGCGATCTCCTGGTAGGAGAGCTGTTGGAAATAACGGAGGACGATGATCTCCTTCTGCTCATCGGGGAGCTCGTCTATCCCTTTCCAGAGCGCCTTTTTCATCTCCCTGTCTTCGTGTTCGACCTCCAAAACCCGGACATTTTCAAGGGGCACTTCATTGAGACGCCGCCGATGTTTGTAATGATCGATACAGAGATTCTTCAAGATCCGGTAGAACCATGGGAAGAAAGGTCTTTCCGTATCGAATTTTTTTATTTTTCTGAAAGCCTTGATGAACGCCTCCGGAGAGAGGTCCAGAGCGTCCTGATGATTATGCACAAAAGCTAGGGCCACATAATACGCCGACCGCATGTGCCGGACCACGATCTTTTGGTAAGCCTCTCTATCTCCTTTTTGAACAAGCGTGAGAATTTCCGACTCAGAAAGGGCTGCTTGATGATTCATCCTATCCTTCGTTGTCATGAAAACCGTTTCTCTCTGGAGCACAGTTTCTTCTTGCATGGTTTTGACCTTCAATACGTACTACTGTGCACCCAACAAAAGTATTCATGTTTTTAAATATTTTTTTCTTTGGCGGATAACCTCATATATAAATATGGCTGCCGCTGAAGCCACGTTGAGGGATGTGACCTCTCCCAAAAGAGGGATAGAAAGGATCTTGTCGCATTTTTGCTTCACGAGCGGACGAAGGCCTTTTCCCTCAGATCCCAACACCAAACCCAACGGCACCGTGTAATCAAACTCAAACCAATAGTTGCGGCTCCCTTCCTCAGCGCCCACGAACCAGAGGCCTTTTTCTTTGAGGTTGTCCATGGATCGAGCGAGGTTTTTCACTCGAGTTATCTTGATATGTTCAAGGGCTCCCGCGGATACAGAGGACACAACATCCGACAATCCGGCGGATCGTCTTTCGGGCAGGATGAGTCCGTCCACGCCCGCGCCTTCGGCTGTGCGGATGATCGCACCCAAATTCTGTGGGTCCTCGACACCATCGAGCAAAAGGAGGAAAGGGACCTTGGAATCCGAAAGGATCGTTTCCATAGATGTGAAGGCCTTGGGCGAGGACAGGGCAACCACTCCCTGGTGGTGTTTGTCCATCTGATCTAACCGCCTTTTGGGCACCCACACGACCGGAACGCTCCTGGATCTGGCCATCTTGATGACCTCTGCAACCCTTTTCCTTTCCGTATCCTTCTGGACAAAGATCTTTGTCACACGGAGGGGCAAAGAGTTTAATGCCTCAAGGAGGGGATTGATCCGGCCGATCATATCCATTTTTTCCTTATGGTTGTTGCATCTTCTTCTTTAAAAATAGTCTCCAGATCACAAACCAAACCACGATCGCCATAATGGCTATCCCCAAAACGAACCATCCACCTTTCTGAGCGATTAAAATTACAGCTATAGAAGTCCAAAGGCCGCCGCCCATGAAGGGTTCGTGAAGGAGCTGTTTGTATCCAAAGGCTGATGCCGCCTCCGTTTCCTGCTCAGGATCTACGATTCGCAAGAGGAGAAGACCAGTAGCAGTAACGCCCATGGATTTGCCCATCTCAGCGATGGCCCTTTCAAACCAGTAGTTGGGGAGCATTCGTCTAGCTAAAACTCTGACGCAGAAAATGTTCCAGATAATTCCCCCGATGATAATGATTGTGAAGGGGACAATGCCTTTGGCAATCACATCTATACGGATTGTGCTGATGGCGGCAACGACCAGAAAGTCGAGGGCTGTTCCCCCCATTCGCTGCATGAGTTTATGATCCACGGGGGAAATTCTGGCTCTGCGCGATATGACTAACTGCACAATGAGTCCCCCGATCATACAAAGAGGGAAGAGAGGAAATCCCGCGAAAAGCTTGACTTCAGTATCGCCAAAAAATTGGTTTTCGATGGCCATCAATACAACCTTGATACTGTATCCGATAAATATGGCGATTCCGATGATGGCCAGATGGAGGGCCACACTATCGATAGAGTCGGCCGAGACAGTCTGCTGCCCAGCACTGGGTCTCTTCTCGACGGGATATAATCCTGTAAGTTCTTCGGCGGTCATGTCATCTTGCTGCTTTAAGATGCTCACATATCCTTTTTTGGCCGCCCAGTTAATGAGAGCAATCCCCGTAATGATTGCTGATATGATCCCTGCCGTGGCAGAGGCGAGCGAGAAATCCGACCCTTCGTTCCAGCCGAGCTGAATGAATGTATCTCGCAGGCCACCTGCCGTGCCATGCCCACCCTCGAATCCTATGGGGAGTGCGGCGCCGAATAAATCGGGGACCTTGAAGAGAGAACCGAGTAAAATCATGACAAAACCGAGTCCGACGACCCATTGCCCCCAAGCGACGATCTGGCCATAGGCAAGCTGAGGGGCTGCCCGATCCCATATAACCGACAGAGATGGGATGGCTGCTCCCAGGAACAAGGATGCAAAGACGATATTGATGAGAAACCCGGGAAGGCTTGTCCAGCCGACTGTCCAGTTGTCTAATCTGCTTCCTGAGATTTGAATGAAGATCAACCCTATAATTCCACCAATCACTGCCGAGGGAAGATAGAGTCTCTGAATGAATTTGATTTTAACCCGGAGGAACATTCCTATGGCTAAAAGTAAACATAGGCCGCAGAATGAAGTAACGATAGTCATCTTAGCCTCTTTAACTTGATAAAAGCCAGGGTTTCAGAGGCCCGCTGCGCACAACTCTTGATGGGTTTGGGGAACGCAAGTTTTGCGCCCTCCTCCACAACAGGAATGAACTTATCCAGCTCAAGGCCCGAGGCTTTTGCCGTGAGTGCCACCCTCAGGGGATGGTAGAGATCCTTTCCCTTACACCCTGTGTCCTCCGTGATCTCTTTGGTCATCAGGCCGAATACCTGGTAATCAAAGTTTTCGACGCGTGCGATCTTATCAGAAAAACTCCTAATCACTTCCAGGGAACAGCGCTCCTTCAAGATCTCTTTTGCGTCTTCATCCATTTTGAGAAGAAAAAAGTCAAACAGGATGGAGAAAAGAGCGGGGAGCTCCGCAAAACGGTCGGCCTTCTCCACAAGCGCGTCCACAGCTTTTGCCAACCATTCCCAATGCAAGGGAGTCATCTCTTCTGGCAAGAGCCCGGCTGTTTTCAGATGCGGGAAGGCGTACTCAGCTTTTGTGTGGGAGGGGAGAGTTTTGATGTGCTGACGGTTGATCCAGGCCAGTTTATCATAATCGAAGATCGCAGATGATCGGCTGACTTTTTCCAGTCGGAACAGGCTGATCAGATCATCTTTTGTCAGAACCTCCCGACCGTCCGGCGGTGCCCATCCGAGCAATGCCAGATAATTGAACAGCGCAGAGGGGAGAATCCCTTCTTTATCAAATTGGACCACGGCGGTGGCGCCATGGCGTTTGCTCAGCCGTGTGTTGTCTTTTCCCATGACCATAGACAGGTGAGCAAACACAGGAGGGTTAA
>WTAW01000311.1 GCA_013139435.1 Candidatus Aminicenantota bacterium
CCTTGACAAAATAATTAAAGAAAGTATAATTATACGTACACTGTTAGATTAAAACACTAAGGTATGCGTAGAGAGTCAGGATGAAAAAAGTCGTATTAACCAGGGAAGAAATCAAAATCCATCTCGATATAACAGAAGATGTGCTCAACGAATGGGAAAAAATAAAGCTCTTGAAGCCGGATGGAGTGACTAAAGATAAACTGCCATTCTACTCGAAACACACCGTGGAAAATGGCATAAACATAAAAAATTTGCTAGATTTGGGCTACCTTCTCTCCGATGTTCAAAGAATAATCAGGAAAGTCGGATTGCCAAAGTTGGGAACGGCGCTCAAAGAGCCGGCACACTTGAATGAGTTCCTCACCGTTGGATATCTTGCCGAGCGAGTGGGAGTGAGCCCTCGTGCTATTAAACACTGGGAGGACAAGGGCATCATAGAACCGGATATGAGGAGTGAGGGGGGATTTCGGCTGTATTCGGAGAATTATATTTACCTTTGTCAATTGATCAGGGATTTGCAACTCTTTGGTTATTCTCTGGAAGAGATAAAAAAGATTTCGCACCATTTCCGGGATTTTCTTTCCATCAAGGCCTCCTTAAAAATACATGCTAAGGAAGAGACCGAAAAAAAATTGAATGAAATGCTGCAGAAGATCCATGTTTTTTTTGAAAAGATGGAGTTGTTTAAGGAGGGGATGAACCGCTGGGAAGGATTGTTGAAAAAAAAGAAGAAAGAGATCATGAGCCTCAGAACACGAAACCGGAAACGATCTGATCTTAAAGAGGAAGGATAATGAGTAAGATTGTTTTTATCGAACCTAAGGCGCCCAATCTGCATATTTATTCTCAGTTTGTTATACCCCGTTTGGGGTCTTACATCCTGGGGGCTCTGATGAAACAGATTGGGTGGGATGTGGACATAATTTTTGAAGAGATTCAAAGGATAAACTTTGATCGCATCGGGGAGGCTGACCTTGTGGGTATATCAACCATCACATCGACCGCTCCTAGAGCATATGTGATAGCGGACAGAATCAGAGACATGGGGATACCGGTTATCCTTGGGGGACCCCACGTGACATTTTTAAAAGAAGAAGCCCTTGAGCATGCGGATTTTGTCATCAGAGGGGAAGGCGAGCGGCCGTTGATGGCATTCATCGAGGCCTGGGAAAAAGGTGAAGAGCTCAGCTCTGTCCCCAATTTATCCTACAGGAAAAACGGTAAAGCGGTCCATAATCCGATGGATAAGTTTATGAATGATTTGGATGAAATTCCCTTCCCTGATTTGTCTGATTTGTTGAAGGAGAAGAGACAGATCGCAGGTTATACGACAATCCCTGTGCAGACTTCTAGAGGATGTCCTTATGACTGCTCTTTTTGCTCGGTTACAGGCATGTTTGGAAGGCAATATCGATTTCGTTCGACCCAAAATATCATTGAAGAATTACGGCGTTACAACGACAGGAAAAATGTTATATTTTTCTATGATGACAATTTTGCCGCAAACCGTGGACGCACAAAGGTTTTATTGGAATCCATGATCAAAGAAAAATTCACATTCAAGTGGTCCACTCAAGTCCGGGCAGATGTGGCCAAGGATGAACAACTGGTGAAACTCATGAAAAAAGCGGGTTGCCATACCCTGTACATTGGCTTTGAATCGGTCAACCCAATGAGTTTGCAGGAGATGAAGAAAGGACAGACAGTTGAAGACATGGAGGAGGCAATTCGGGTCATTCAGCGGCATCGGATCAACATACATGGGATGTTTATGTATGGATTTGATGCGGATGACTGGCAAACTGTGAAAAGAACTGTAAAATTTGCGCGGAAAACAAGGTTATCATCCACACAATTTCTTATCCTAACACCCCTGCCTGGATCAAAGATCTTTAACAAATTGACAAACGAAAAGCGAATTGTTTTTGATGACTGGGCTTTATATGATGCCCATCATGTTGTATTTCGTCCAGCCAAATTTTCTCTGTCCAAGTTGCAAAAAGCCCAGATATTCAGTCACAAAAAATTCTATTCCTGGATTGAAATGCTGAAGAAACTCTTCCGGTTCAGATGGTTTGATTTGGGACTGGCTCATTATGCACGGAATCTGAATAAAGCATGGCTCAAGAAGAACCGCACATTTCTTAAAGTTTTAGAACTGCTTGCGCCAAAAAAATATGAAAAAATTCTGGTTGAATACAGACAAAAAATTCTCATCGAACGCTAACTCGCGATAAATTCTTTTTTTCGCAATCACCGATTGGGACTCTCGGATATCATTCATCACGGATTTAGAAATGCTTACGCTGTGGAGGCGAGAGTTGACATTGATTCTGGCATATCTATAGAATAGGCGGGTATAATGGACGTTATTTTAATGATATAGCAATGGCTAAAAAAAAAGATTTTTACCAGTTAGAAAAAAACATCATTCGTCTCAAAGAGAAGATCGAGATCTTTGCGGCAGACGAGACAGATGACGCAAAGAAAAAGATCAACCAGATCAAGGAAAAGATCGCTTTGGAATGGGAGAGGATCGTCCCCATACTGACTCCTCTCCAGACTGTCCAGATCGCTCGCCATCCCCAGCGGCCGTATACCCTGGATTACCTGGAAGCCCTCACCGAGGACTTTATGGAGATACACGGCGACCGCCGTTCTGCGGATGACCCGGCCATTGTCGCAGGATTGGGATTTTACAGGGGCCGCTCTGTGGCGTTCATAGGGCACCAGAAGGGGAGAACGACCCGGCAAAGAATCGCCCGCAACTTCGGACAGCCCAACCCTGAGGGGTATCGTAAGGCGCTCCGGGTGATGAAAATGGCAGAGAAATTCGGCATTCCGATCGTCACTCTCATCGATACGCCCGGTGCCTATCCTGGGATCTGGGCGGAAGAGCATGGACAGGCTGAGGCCATTGCCTATAACCTGAGAGAAATATCGAAACTGAAGGTCCCTGTCGTCAACATCGTGATCGGTGAGGGCGGCAGTGGGGGAGCCCTGGCAGTGGGGGTAGGTGATGCTATCCTGATGCTGGAAAACTCATTCTACTCGGTCATCTCACCCGAGGGGTGTGCGGCGATACTCTGGAAGGACCAGAAGGCTGTCCCTCAGGCTGCAGAGAACCTCAAGTTTTTAGCTCAGGACCTTCTTGAGCTCGGCATTATCGACAAGATCATTCCAGAACCCCCGGGCGGAGCGCACATCGATTATAATTTAACCTTTAAAAATGTGGATAAATACTTGAATGTTACGTTGAAAAGACTTGAGAAGATGGATGCAGAGGAGAGGCGAGAGCAAAGATACCAGAAATTCAGGAAGATAGGGGTTTTTACTGAAAAATGAGCGCAAAGCCGAAAAAAAAGATCACTGCCATCAAGGGCACTAAGGATATCCTGCCATCCGAAGCGAGAAAATGGCAGAAGGTTGAATCTGTTGCCAGGGAGATCTTTGAGCTCTACGGGTACAGAGAGATCCGCACCCCTGTGTTCGAGGCCACAGAGCTTTTTGAAAAAGGGACAGGAGAGACATCTGATGTGGTCACCAAAGAGATGTACACTTTTCTGGATAAGGGGGGCCGGTCTCTCACTCTGAGGCCTGAGTACACACCCTCTGTCGTGCGCGCGATTTTGGACCACAGCCTCCATCTTAAGTCCCAGCCCATGAGGTATTACTTTTTCGGGCCAATGTTCCGCCATGACAAGCCACAGAAAGGCCGCTATCGACAGTTCCATCAAATCGACATCGAAGTCTTTGGTGAAAAAGACCCGGCCATCGATGCGGAGATCGTTGAGATGGCGGATTTTCTCCTAAAAAGATTAAATGTCACGGACACGGAGATCTTGGTCAATTCGGTGGGGTGTAAGGCCTGTCGCCCCCCTTATCTTCGTGAGCTGAAGCAGGCAGCAGAAGCAGTGAGAGAAGACCTTTGCCCCGATTGCCAGAGGAAGATAGATCTCAATCCTTTACGGATCTTCGACTGTAAAGAGGAAGCATGCCGGGAGATGTCTCAAGGTTTTCCGAAGGTCACGGATTTTCTCTGTCCGGATTGTGAGGAACATTTCAAGCTATTCTGTGTTTACCTGGGATCGTACGGGATCGCCTACCGGCTGGAGCCCCGTATGGTCCGCGGCCTTGACTATTACACCAAAACCACGTTCGAGATCATCTCATCCAAGCTGGGGGCCCAAGATGCTATTCTTGGCGGCGGGCGCTATGATGACATGATGAAAGAGTTCGGGGGGCCGGACATCTGCGGGATTGGTTTTGCCATGGGTTTGGAGCGGTTTCTTTCTATCGTTCCTTTCAAGGAAGAGAAAGAATCTTTCCTCTACATAGCATTTTTGGGCGACGCAGCGAAAAACGCGGGAATGGAACTGGCAAGGCAACTGAGAAAAGGCGGGATTGAATGCCTAATCGAATACAGGGATCGAAACTTGAAAAATCAGATGAGCCGTGCCAATAAACTGGGTGCGGACTGGGTGCTTATTATAGGTGAAGATGAAGTGAAGGCGAACAGGTATCAGTTAAAAAACATGGAAACGGGAGTCCAGCAGGAAGTTGGCGCAGACGATATCCTCACCTTTATCCAAAAGCCTTCGTGATTTTTCATAAACCGAAGAAGGGGTCAACATGAAATCCACAGAACAAAAACAGTGGAGAAGAACCAATTATTGTGGAGAGCTCCGAGCTGAGCATGTCGGTCAAGAAGTGGTTCTGCTCGGTTGGGTCAACAGGCAGAGAGACATCGGAAACCTGGTCTTTATCGACCTCAGGGATAGAGAGGGAATTGTTCAAGTTGTTGTTTCTTCGGAGGCCAAGGACCTTCTAGAGGAAGCCAAGAAGGTGAGGATGGAAGATGTTGCCGGGATCAGAGGGATCGTAAGAGAAAGAGCCGAAAAAATGAAAAATCCCCAGCTTCGCACGGGAGAGATCGAGATTGAGGCCATGGAATTTGAGGTTTTGAGGCCATCGGAAGTTCCTCCTTTTGTTGTTGCGGACCCTCCGCAAGCTCAAGAAGAGCTTCGCTTCAAATACAGGTACATCGACCTCCGCAGACCCTCCATGCAGCGCAACTTCAAGCTCAGGCACCAGGCGGCGCTTAGAGCTCGGAATTATATGAATGACGAGGGATTTTATGAGATCGAAACGCCCTTCCTCACCAAATCCACTCCTGAAGGAGCGAGAGATTACCTTGTGCCCAGCCGTATATACAAGGGGCGGTTTTTTGCCCTGCCGCAATCCCCGCAGATCTTCAAGCAACTTTTGATGATCGCGGGGTTTGACCGCTACTTCCAGATCGTCCGCTGTTTTCGAGATGAGGACCTCAGAGCAGACCGCCAACCGGAATTCACCCAGATCGATGTGGAAATGAGTTTTGTCGGAAGCGAGGATGTTTTCCGGGTGATCGAAGGATTGATGGTCTCTGTTTTTGGGCTTATCGGCGTCGATGTCCTGCGTCCCTTCCCTCATTTGTCCTTTGAGGAGAGCATGAACAAGTACGGGACGGATAAACCCGACCTCCGGTTAGATGTAGAGATTATAGACCTGACAGATGCAGGTGCTCAAATCGATTCAGAGGTCATCAAGCGCGCTCTTTCTGTGGGAGGTGAGCTGAGGGGATTGGTTCTGGGGAAGAGTGGAGACCTATCTCGAAGCCAGCTTGACAAGCTCAATCAGAAAGCTAAAGATCTTGGGGCCAAAGGGATCGTGTGGATAAAAAGGCCCGATGGATTTAAGTCTTCTTTAAAGATCTCTGAGGAAAATTTTGAGAGGATATGGGAACGTTGCGGTGCGGACAAGGAAGACCTTGTCCTTTTAGTGGCCGATACAAAGGATATGACGCTCCGTGTTCTCGGTGCGATACGGCAGGAGTTTGTCGCTCAACAGGTCCTTGGGACAGAGTCATACAAATTCGTCTGGGTGACGGATTTTCCTCTTTTTGAGTGGAGCGAGGAAGAAGGGCGACTTGTATCCATGCATCATCCTTTCACATCTCCTGTCGAAGAGGATATCGCTCTTCTAGAGAAAGAGCCACAGCAAGTGAGGGCAAAGGCCTACGACCTCGTCCTTAACGGCGTAGAGATAGGAGGGGGGTCGATCCGTATCAACGATCTGAATTTGCAGAAGGTGATTTTTAAAACTTTGGGATTGAGCCCGGAGGAAGCGGAAGAAAAATTCGGATTTTTCTTGGAGGCTCTCCGTTACGGTGCTCCACCACACGGGGGGATCGCTCTTGGCTTCGACCGCATCGTTATGCTCCTGGCCGGGGAAGAGACGATCCGTGATGTCATCGCATTCCCCAAGACGACAAGTTCTCTGTGTTTGCTGACTAATTCTCCCTCTAATGTCGACGACAAGCAGCTTGAAAATCTAGGCCTCAAAAAAACAAAAAGTGGATAAGGATGTGAAGACATGAGGAATAGGATTGTATTGATGAAAAGGGTGTGTGTTGTTGGTGCCCTCGTCTTGGTTCTCGGTGTGAGCAGCACAGCGCAGACCTTTGACGCCATCAAGAGCCAGGTGAAAGTGCACGTCCTGGAAAACGGAATGAAATTCATCGTGTTGGAGCGCCATGAAGCCCCGGTCGTCTCCTTCCATGTCTATGCCGATGTGGGGAGCGCCAATGAATCCTACGGGATCACAGGGATCTCTCATTTGTTGGAGCACATGGCCTTCAAGGGAACCAAGCTTGTTGGGACTACGGACTATGAGGAAGAGATCAAGATCTTAGAGGAATTGGATGCCCTGTACGATAAGATCAAAGCCGAACAGGCCAAAGTGAGCCCGGATGAAGAAGCGCTGAAAGAGATGGGGGAGGAGTTTGAAGTCCTGAGGACAAAGGCCAAGGAATTTGTAGTGAACGGAGAGTTTGATGACATGTTTATGAGGGAGGGAGATCGGTCACTCAACGCTTACACCAGCGCTGATGCCACACAGTACGTGAACAGCCTTCCCTCGAACAAGCTGGAATTCTGGATGGCCATGACTGCGGACAGGTTTCAAAATCCCGTCTTCCGGGAGTTTTACAAGGAAAGAGACGTGGTCATCGAGGAGAGACGGCTCACCTTGGAGACCCGGCCTATCGGCCGGCTGGTGGAGGATTTTCTTTCTACGGCATTTAAGGCGCATCCCTATAAACACTCGGTCGTGGGACATATGTCGGATCTGGAATCCATCACCCGAAAAGATGTGGAAGTCTATTTCCACAAATATTACAGCCCCAGCAACCTGACAGTGGGTATTGTGGGGGATGTGCGTTCGACCGAAGTTTTTGAAATGGCGGAGATGTATTTCGGGAACATCTCCAGTGAGCCAAAACCAGAACCTTTACGGACCAAAGAACCCGAACAGTGGGGAGAGCGACGGGTTCAGGTTGTGGCCAAGTCGCAACCCATCCTCATTTTGGGTTACCACAGGCCAGATGTACATCATGCCGATAGCTTTGCCCTGGATGCACTCGCTAATATTTTGGGACAGGGACGCTCATCCAGACTGCATCAATCCCTTGTCAAGGACAAAAAGGTCTGTGTCCAGGTCGGCGTGTTCAGCGGATTCCCGGGGGAGAAATATCCGAACCTTGTCGCTTTTATCGCGGTCCCTTCCCAGGGGCACACATCCGAAGAGTGCCGCGAGCTCATCGATGAAGAGATCTCAAAGATCAAAGAGGAGTCTGTCACGGCCGAAGAGTTGACCAAGTATCAACGCAGCAGTGTGAAAGCCATGCTCTCTCAGATGAAATCTAACGGGAATATGGCAAAGTTGTTAACTTATGCGGATGTTGTCGTGGGAGACTGGCAGCGTCTGTTTGACCAAGTGGAAGAGATTCAGGTGGTCAGCGTCGAGGATATCAAACGCGTGGCCAACACCTATCTCGTCAAAAATCACCGGACGATCGGGGAGATCGTCCCCGAGGGAAAGTGAGGGAAAAGAGATGAAACAGAGAAGATGTTATTCAAAGGAGAGAGCTAAAAGAAAAAGCAAACGATCTCTTCAGGTTTTTAGTGCGATCGTCCTAGTTTTGGCCCTTTGTGCTCCCTCGACCTTTGCCCAGAAGAACCCCAAGGATAAATTTGAGTTTCCCCCCCTTAATCCCATCAAGATGCCCAAGATAGAAACGCTGGAGTTGGAGAATGGGCTCAAAGTGTTTCTCGTTGAGGATCACGACTACCCCACCATCGACATCCGGGCGGTCGTTCGCATCGGATCGATTTATGAGCCCGCTGAGAAAGCCGGACTTGCAACGATGACAGGAACTGTTCTGCGGTCGGGGGGAACGGCATCAAAAACGGGGGATGACATCGATAGAGAGTTGGAATCTCTCGCTGCCACTATCGAGACTTACATCGGGCAGAGTTCGGGTGGATTTGTCTCTTCGATGCTCAAGGAGGATGTGGACCGCGTTTTGGCCATTTTGACAGACATCCTTGTGAATCCGGCCTTCCATGAGGACAAGATCGAGCTGGCCAAGATCCAGCAGAGATCGGGGATCTCACGCCGGAACGATGAGGTCGGAGGAATAGCCCGCAGGGAATTTTGGAAACTGATGTATGGCGCGACAAGCCCTTATGCCCGGCATCCAGATCGGAAGAGC
>WTAW01000240.1 GCA_013139435.1 Candidatus Aminicenantota bacterium
TGTTGAACAATAGATCAAACCGTAACCAACGAGGCGAAAAAATAAACCCCAGTTCTTTGTCGAAATCCGGCCTTATCTACCTGCACGATTGCACCCCGGAGGTGTTTTCTTACGAAAATTTTTCTTGAGAACAAAGGGAGGTAGGATAACGTTAATGGCGATCCGCTAAAACCGAACCGGTAGAACTTTCCGGTAAACAATTCTGCCCACATTTCTGAAGCACAGTAAGGTTTGAGTAAATCACGATCTGTTTCTATGGTTGAAGTTGCCGGCTGGCCCTCTGCTTAGGAATCAAGCGGATAAAGCTTGCTTTCCTTTTCCAGCCGGTCGAAAATCTTTTCAGGGCTTTGTTTCTTATATTTCCTCAGGAGCTGCTTGTAGGCGTCCAAATCGAAAGGCTCTCTCTGCTGCACAACCGAGAAAATCATAGGCGCTAGGATCGCCCCGATCAGATGGAGCGCCTCATGATGGGAACATTTCTTTTTCCGCATAGAATTGTAGAATTGAAATGCCTCAATCGGCTCTTTTTCCGCCAGCTGATTTTCTACAGCCGAATGAATGTAAATGTGAAGGAAGGGATTAACATCCGTCTCCGGATCGTATACATGATCAGAGGTCAGGTCTGAGTACTCAAACTCGTTGAAGAACTCGTCTTGGTGGTCCAACATGATTTCGCCTAGATGCCTTTCTTCAGGTGCCAGACCGTCCAGATCGTGGTTCTTGGCCTTTTGCCAGATCTTATGCATGTGATCTCGGGATAGCCATCTCAATTGCCCATCGGTCTCTTCATCCTCATCCAGCACATCTTCGGTCAAATCATCTTCTTCGCTGAATGCATAGTCCCACCGTACCTTGGGATCGCTGAATACTACCTTGGCTATCTCAAATTTCTCGGGGTCAAAGTCCTCACCGACCCACTCAACCGTGGCCTCATACTCTTCATGCTCAGGGTCCTTGAGAGCTTCCAATAAATCCGCATAGCCCCAGACGCCGCCGCAGTCCTCTGGCGGGCAGGCCCGCTTCCCAGTCAAACAAAGCGGATACTTCGCCTGCTTGTCCCGGGGCAGGATCTTTTCCAGCTTAACCTCATGACGCCAGTCATCGCCAAAATCGTATGTATAGAATGCCTTATTGTTTTCAGATGTGAAATATCGGGATATTTTCCGCTCCCACCCGGCATGGATCTTATCATTGTCCCAGTCGAAATCGTCATCGGGGGTGCCGATCTCTTCCTTGAATCCAGTCCTTGGGTTCACGATGTGAAAGGCGTGAAGGTGATAGTCGAGCCATCCCATGGCATCCTGAATGGCCACATGCAGGTCCCAGAAGGTGAAATCTTGCGAAACTTGGATTCTGCGCCAGATGGGTGGCCGGATGTCTTTTAATGTGACCCTGAACTGATACACATTCTTGAATGCTTTGCTCATGAGATCCTCTCCCTATACGTTAAAGACTCGTAAGTCTCTCCTAGAAACCTCACCCTAAGCACCTCATAGTAAAATCATGAAAATCATAAAATGGCAACCGAAAATTTAGCTACCAACTCTGGTGCCCTCATCCATTTCTTGCTATACTTCACCCGCCTGCTGGAGAACTTTACCTCAGCAAGGATCAGATAATTTGACCTCCTCTCCACCCCTTCTCCAAGAACTGGCTTCTTCCCAGACCGTGCCCGCTAGAAGTGGCACCTTCAGGAGCAGTTGACACATCTATTTTTGGAATGATAATATAGCAAAATCAATTACTTAACGTGACCCGACCCCAGTCGACCCAGTCGATGGAATTCAGCTTCGATATGCGAATGAGTAAAAGGAGGGAAAATAATGGCCAATGTCGAGAACAAACATCATACCGCGAATATCAAGGATTTCAGAATGCACTACACAGTGGCGGGATCAGGCGAGATCCCCGTTCTTCTTTTGCACGGTTGGCCGCACACGGCCTTTGGCTGGCGTGAGGTTCAAGGCCTGTTGGCCTCCGACTACACCGTTATCGCGCCGGATTTGAGGGGTCAGGGCTACTCGAACAAGCCTGAAACAGGCTACGATGCCGACAATCTGGCTGACGACTTCTATGAGCTGATGCGGCATCTCGGATACACAGAGGCATATCGAGTGGTTGATTTCTTGCAGAGGCCCCTTTTTTTCTTTAACGAGAGTGGGGGAAGCTTCACTGACTTGCTAAAATCCGCAAACAAAGCAAATATTAATTTATTTGCGGATTCAATTTTTGTATTGACAAAATCCGCAAACACAATATAATGAATTCTATTTGCGGATTTTTTTTGACTTCAGGAGACCGGTCATGTTTGTGGGCAGAAAAAACGAGCTGAAACTGATAGAGGACGCATATCGTACGGGAAAAGACGAACTTTTCGTGCTGTACGGCAGACGCAGGATCGGCAAAAGTAGTCTGGTGAAACATTTTGCCGAGAAAAAACCATCCTTTTATGAATTTGAAGCCCTGGAAGGCGAGACGACCCATCGGCAGATTGAACATTTTTCGCAGCAATTACAAAAACAGGTCGATGACCCCATCCTTGATAGTGTCCGGTTTGAAAAATGTGAGCAGGTGTTTACATATCTTACGGAAAAAATTTTCAAAAGAAAAACCAGGACAAAAAAAATCCTGTTTCTCGATGAGCTGCC
>WTAW01000203.1 GCA_013139435.1 Candidatus Aminicenantota bacterium
GACTTGGCAGCCCTCCGCAATTGTTCCTCTGGAATGCCCACTGCATTGTCGAGTTTTCCACCGAACATGTTGATCATCTCGACATACTCGGGAAGAACTGTGGATGCGCCATGGAGCACGATAGGAAAATTCGGTAGCCGCCCTTCGATCTCTTCCAGAATGTCAAATCGAAGAGGGGGGATTTCTTCCCCCGGTTTGATCTTAAATTTATACGCCCCGTGTGATGTGCCGATCGAAATGGCCAGGCTATCGACACCTGTCTGGCTCACAAAATCTTCCACCTCATCGGGCTTCGTATAATGGGAAACTTCCGAAGAAACATCATCTTCGATTCCGGCAAGCACACCCAGTTCCCCTTCCACGGTGACATCCTTTGTATGGGCATAGTCCACGACCCGCTTGGTGAGTTGAACATTTGCGGCATAGGGATGGAGGGACCCATCGATCATGACAGAAGAAAAGCCGGAATCGATGCAGGCTTTTGCGATTTCAAAAGTTGCCCCGTGGTCGAGGTGGAGAGCAACGGGGATGTCAACTCCCAGTTCTTTTATCATGGCCTTGGCCCCGACGGCCAGATGAGGCAGCATGGCAGGATGGATGTACTTGATCGCTCCCTCAGAACATTGAAGAATGACCGGTGACCGGGATTCCACGCAGCCGATTATAATGGCTTGGAGTTGTTCCAGGTTGTTGAAGTTGTACGCAGGAACAGCATATCCCTCTTCCATGGCCTTTCTGAACATCTCTTTTGTGTTGACGAGTCCAATATCTTTGTAGGATCTTGGTTGCGTCTTTGTTTCATTCACTGGGCTTTTCCCTGTTTTTTCACGGCTTCCATCGCTTTTTCCACTGATTCCTGATCACCGATATAATAGCTCTTTATCGATTGTAAATCTTTATCGAGCTCATACACTAGAGGAATTCCGGTCGGAATATTCAAGTTGATGACCTCCTCGTTGCTGAGATCGTCGAGATGTTTGACGAGAGCACGGAGGCTGTTTCCGTGGGCGGATAAAATCACCCGCTTTCCCTCCAGGATAGCCGGAGCGATGGTGTCCTCCCAGTAAGGGAGGAACCGCTCGACCGTATCTTTGAGACATTCTCCTAGAGGAAGAAGATGTTTGGGAAGTTTTGCATAACGCGGGTCCTTTCCGGGGTAGCGTTCATCATCTTCTGTCAACAGCGGAGGGCGGACATCGTAGCTTCTTCGCCAGAGAAGGACTTTTTCTTCTCCAAATTTTTTCGCTGTATCCGCTTTGTTCAAACCCTGCAACGCTCCGTAATGACGTTCATTCAACCGCCAGGACCTGTAGACCGGGATCCACATCATATCGAGCTCATCCAGAGCCAGCCAGAGAGACCTTATGGCCCGTTTCAGCACCGACGTATAGGCAACATCAAAAACATAGCCCTCTTCTCTAAGAACCTTCCCCGATTCCACAGCTTCATGGACACCCTTTTCATTCAAGTCCACATCTGTCCAACCCGTGAAAAGATTCTCTTTGTTCCATATGCTTTCTCCATGACGGAGTAAAACGACTTTATACATGGTTAACTCCTTAAAGGAATGGGATTTTTCTTCCTCAATCAAAACCGTTGATTTTTCCTTTTACCACAGGATAATTCTTGAGTCAAATCCTCAACACATGAGCCCCGCCACAGCTGCGCCTATAAGGGGAGAATCGTCCACTCGGATGAGTTCATAGAACACATGTTTCGGTCCCAGGATCTTTTCCAGGTATCCCTCAACCATATGAGAGAACCCCTTGATCTTGTAATAGACAGATCCGTCGATGTTCACACAGACAGGATGGCAAGGAGATTCCCCGCCGAGGGATTTGAGGACAGCGGCACTGACATTGAGCGCGGCAAAAAGAGCAGCCCTCTCGCAAATGGCCGAACACAGATGCTGGATGAGTTCTTTATCTTCGGCGGATCCCGCCCTCGCACCCCATGCGATTCCTCGAGTTGGTTCTCTCAAAATACCATCCATTTCAACCGTGGAGAGCTCTGCTCGGGATTCAATCCACTGTGTCCCTCCCTGAGAAAAGAGATCTTTCTCGGCTGCTTTTTTTAACGCCAGCAAGCACAATCCTCCGAGATATGCTCCGGAGATCATTTTTTCGAACATATACTGACCACGATTCTCAGTCGACTCATCAAACTCGATGTCTACAGGTCCCCGCGGGCAATTACTGAAGTTGCCGGACTCTGTGTTGATCGCTTGAGAACCCTCAGGATCCAAATCGTGACATTTGGTTATGTTACGATTGTATTCTATGTAGGCTGTGTTTGTGCCAGTTCCCAAGATGAATCCAATATAGGCGCCGTACTTTTGAGCGAAGTCAACGCTCTTCCCTGCCAGCAATGCCGCAACCGTATCGTTGAGAAAGGAAAATTTCCGTCTGTAGCCTTTTTGCTCCAACCGGTCGAAAATGCTTTTGCCGATAAACTCACCGACAACTTCAGGCACTTTGATCTCTTTCGTCCAGGCTAGCAGTTTGCCGTCACGGTCCGGAGATATTTCTGCAGGGTAAGAGAAACAAAATCCCACCGCATCAGCTTTATTGGCAAAGGGCAATAGGAATTCCACGAACTTTTCAAAAAACTCATTTTTATTCAATTCTCGCTCACTGCCAGGCATTTTATGCTTAGTTAAGTGGCTGATCGTGGGATTCCCGTCTACATCGAACATAACTGTTGCAACACGCAGGTTCGTCCCCCCTGCATCAATAGCAACAACAGGCTTAAAGGCGGGCACGGGTTTGTCGATCGATATAAAAGTCGGTATCATGGCCAGCGAGCTCTTCTCCCCTGCGAGTCCCAAATCCATTTCTGCTAGAAAATTTTCGAGTACTTCGTCGGGGTCGATCTGATCGACGTGCATACTGTTATCTTTCAAAAACCGGATGGCCGTATCTTTAGGTGTATTCATTTAGCTACCACATATCTTATCACTCTCAAAGCATTGGTGATTCAGCTGGAATTTTAAGTTAGGCATTTTAAAAAATCAATGCAGGGAAAAATCATGGGAGCATTTCTAAATCAGATATCCGCTGACTCAGATATCTTTGGCGATAAGAAGTGTTTGGGGGTCCAGCTTAAGGGGCAACTCTCCTAGAGTCAGGCAATCATGGCACTTTATCAGATTGAGTCGCACATACTCCTCTTTAAATCCGAGCGTGATCAAAACAGCGACCTCATCCAGATACCGCTCGAGAACAAGGGGCACGCCCTGTTCGTCAAAGAGAGGCTCTTCTCCCCTGAGTGATGCGCTAAACCACACCTCAACTCCGACTCTATTCGCAAACTCTTTGAATTTCTGGAGATCTTCCGGAGAACCCAACGAAAAATCATATCCATCCACTATCAAAGTATGGGCGGCAAACTGCCCAAATTGTATCATCGTCTCAAGGCTCTTCAATATCTGCTCTGTTTTTGCCGCATCTTGCTTGAAATTCATGATGACACGGTTTTTAATGATCTCGTCATGGATTTCGATGGCCCGCTCCAACTCACGCTTTTTTGCGATCTCTTTGAAGATGTCTTCATACCAGTTGATGATATAGTCCACACGACTGGCATATGACACATGGATCACTGGCTTGTTCTGGAACAGTTTGTCCGTGGCAATGTGGACAAGACAGGCTGTTTTTCCCACACCTTTTCGCGACGCCAAAACGCCGATGTTTCCCGTCCCCAATCCCCCTTGGATCGACTCTTCCAGGATCCTCAAGGGACTTCTCTTTATGAGCTCTGCCTTTATCATAGGATCAGACTCCTTTACTCACAGTGTTTTTATCTTTTTTCCTCATCGACTTTCGCCATTAGATCCTCAGAGATATTCGCAGGCACTTTCCCATACTTCAGGAATTCCATGGTGAACTCCGCCTTGCCCTGAGTCAGGGAACGGAGGGTTGTCGAGTAACCGAACATTTCACTCAGAGGGACCTTGGCATCAACCCGGGCAAATGTCCCATCCTCAACGGAGCTGACAATGATGCCTCGTCTTTGATTGATACTGGCGAAGATATTTCCCGCAAATTCAGAAGGCCCCTCCACAGATACCCTCATGATGGGTTCAAGAATGTGGGGTTTGGCCTTCCTGTAAGCCTGCTTGAATGCTTCCTTTGAAGCCGTACGGAAGGCAACTTCGGATGAATCGACGGAATGAGCCTGTCCATCCACAAGGGTCACTCTGACTCCCACCACGGGAAAACCGATGAGCGATCCCTTTTTGAGGACCGCCTGAAAGCCCCTGTCGCAAGCGGGGATAAACTCTCTGGGAATTTTCCCGCCTTTCACTCCATCCACAAATTCATAGTTGCCCTGATCCATGGGTTCGATAAAACCAATGACTCGGCCGAATTGGCCGGCACCTCCGGTTTGTTTTCTGTGGATGTAATCAAATTCAGCGCTCTGACCGATCGTCTCCCGGTAGGCCACCTGTGGCGCCCCCGTCTCCACCTCTACACTGTACTCCCGCTTCATCCGCTCCACATAGACATCCAGATGGAGCTCTCCCATCCCCTGGATGATTGTCTGATTCAATTCAGGATCGACATGGGTTCGGAACGTGGGATCTTCCTTTGTGAACCGCTGCAGGGCTTTGGCCATATTATCGGACGCCTTACTGTCCATTGGATTCAAGGCTAGAGAGATCACAGGATCAGGAACATAGATGGACGACATCGTATAGTTGAGCCCTGGCTTCACGAACGTGTCCCCAGAAGCACAGTCGATCCCAAAAAGCGCCACAATATCCCCCGGACCAGCCACCTCGATATCCTTCATGCTGTCTGCGTGCATCCGGATTAGCCGCCCCACCTTGAGATTTTTCTGAGAGCGTGTATTGGTCAGCACATCTCCTTTTTCGAGACTCCCCTGATAAACCCGGATGTATGTCAATTGACCGTACTTCCCTTCTTCCAGCTTGAAAGCCAGCGCAACACTGTCCGCATCCGGATCTGCCAACAGTTTCACCTCTTTTTCCCCATGGTCAAGGTCGATGGCAAAGTTTTCGATCTCGGATGGATCCGGCAGATATTTGACGACCGCATCCAATAAGGGTTGAACCCCCTTGTTCCTGTAGGCAGCTCCCATAAAAACCGGTGTCAGACTGTTCGATATGGTTCCTCTGCGCACAGCGTCGATGATGAGCTTATCCGTCACCCGTTCCTCAAATATCGCCTCCATCAATTCCTCTGAAAACATGGAGACAGCTTCCAGCATTTCCTCACGCTTCGATTCCGCCTCGTCCTGCAAATCTGAAGGGATGTCCTCAACCCGAACGATTTCCCCTGAAGGGCCATCAAAGTAGAGTGCTTTCATTTGTATGAGGTCTACGACCCCCTCATGTTTTACTTCAAGGCCTATGGGTATTTGCATCAGCACGGCATTACGCCCCAGTTCTGCAACCAACTGGTCTTTGACTTTATACGGATTGGCGCCGATCCGGTCGCACTTGTTGATGAAAGCAAGGTTTGGGACCTTATAGCGCTTAAGCTGGCGGTCCACCGTATACGATTGCGATTGAACCCCGCCCACAGAACACAGAACCAGGATGGCTCCATCTAAAACTCTGAGCGAACGCTCCACCTCGATGGTGAAATCCACGTGCCCGGGTGTGTCGATGATGTTTATGGAAAAACCAGCCCATTCCACGTTTGTGGCTGCCGATGCGATTGTGATCCCCCTCTCCTTCTCCAGGTCCATGGAGTCCATAGTGGCCCCCACTCCATCTTTCCCGTGGACTTCATGGATCCTGTGTATCTTTTTGCAATAGAACAGGATCCGCTCTGTCAGAGTGGTCTTACCAGAGTCGATGTGCGCACTGATACCGATATTCCGTAGTTT
>WTAW01000253.1 GCA_013139435.1 Candidatus Aminicenantota bacterium
TTGTCCTTCTCGTAGATGATGTTGAGAAGGATCAACCGTTCTCTTGAGATCAGATGATTCATGAGGGAAGCGATGTCAGCCGCGTGAAAGTTTTTGACAAGATTCCAGAGCCGTGTCAGAGCTCCCACGTTGATGAATTTTCGTGCGGAGCTTATAACAATCCTCTGAGATTTAATCTTCATTGCCTTACCTTGCCTTTTTCGCCCTACACTTTAACATACTTTTCAGCGACAGTAAATCTGAAGTGCAGACAATTTTAATGAATAATTCAGACTAAAGATGGATTATTCACGAGCTGATATCGCTGCAAAGGCGAGGTAGTGGCCCCTGAAGCTGTAGTGAACTACCGCGAAGGGGCTACAACGAAGGCTTTGTAGTGAGATCGGCTCGCCCGTAGGGTAAAAAATGTCGATTATAAATGAAAATCACGTGGGAAATTCAGTGCCCAAATGATTATTCTGATATAATAATGTAAATTTCTGATAATGTGTCAGTTATGATAAATATCGACATTTTTTATGAATAATCCAGGTTATTTTGTTTTGTAGAAATGTTTATTCGTTTCAGCAACGATGATCGAACTGAGTCCGATCAGACCCACAAGATTGGGAAAAGCCATGAGTCCGTTCATAATGTCTGCAAGAGTCCATACGGTTTCCAGTTTCAACATGGTGCCCACCGCCACAAAGATCACAAATACGATCCGGTAGATCTTAACCGCGCGTTCTTTAAAAAGATACTCGATGGATTTTTCACCGTAATAGCACCAGCCGAGGATAGTGGAATATGCGAAAAAGATGAGACCGAAGGTCACTACAAATTCACCGATCCCGCCGGGCAGGGATTCTCTGAAGGAAAGAGTTGTGAGTTCAGCTCCGGTTTTATCCATGGTCCACAAACCGCTGGAGAGTATGACAAGGCCAGTCATGGTACACACCACAAGAGTGTCAATAAAGGTCTGTGTCATAGAAACAAGCGCTTGCTTGACAGGATTCGGCGTTTTCGCTGCGGCGGCTGCGATTGGAGCCGAGCCTAAGCCGGATTCATTGGAAAACACCCCTCTAGCAACGCCCTCTCTCATGGTCTCGCGCAATGTGGTACCTAGAAATCCACCCAATGCTGCTGTGGGTGTAAAGGCCGATTTGAATATCTGAGCGAAGATGCCGGGAATGACGGAGATCTTGAGCATCAGGATGATCAAGGCCCCAATAAAATAGATCACGATCATAATAGGGACAAGAACTTGCGTGACTCGGGCGATGCTCTTGATACCGCCGAGAACGACCATGGCCGTAAAGAGAGCCAAGACAATTCCTGTGATGTAATGGGGAATATTGAGGGAGGTCTTCACCGCCTCGGCTACAGAATTGGATTGGACCATGTTGCCGATGCCGAATGCAGCGATCGCAGCGAAAACAGCAAAAAGGGAACCTAGCCATTTCATGCCCAACCCTTTGGATATGTAATACATGGGCCCGCCGCTCATGGTCCCGAACTCGTCTTTTTCCCTGTATTTGATGGCGAGGACAGCCTCAGCGTATTTGGTCGCCATCCCAAAGAGGCCAGTGACCCACATCCAAAAGAGTGCTCCCGGTCCTCCTGCAACAATCGCTGTAGCCACTCCCGCGATGTTCCCTGTTCCCACTGTCGCAGCCAATGCCGTCATGAGGGCCTGGAAATGAGAAATGTCACCCGCTTCTTCATCGTCTTCCTTACGCTGGATGAAGGCGAGATAGAGAGAGTAAACAAGCCCTCTTATCTGAAGGCCTTTCAGACGGATCGTCAGAAAAATCCCTGTGCCCACGAGCAGCACTAGCAATGGCGTTCCCCATATGAAATTCCGGATATCTGTTAAGATGTTTAAGAACTGTGCTTCCATCGTCTGTCTCTAAAAATTTTCTCTATTATATCAGCGCAAAATTAAAATTCAAATGTCACGCTAAAAATGAAAAGGAGATGGTTTAGCCCAGGAAGGTAATGCCAAAATCTATGATCTTTTTGTTCAGTTTCTTGCGGTCGATTCCGAGTTCATCTGCCGTTTTTGTGAGATCCCATTTGTTCTTGATCAACGCTTGGTGAACATATTCTTTTTCGAACTGTTGTATGGTATTCTCCAAGGATTTCGTTTCGACAAGACCGGGTGCTATCTGGGATTCGATGGGCTCCACGAGAAGGGAAAGATGATTGGCTTTGATCTCATCCTCTTTGATCATGATGACAAACCGTTCGATCACGTTGATGAGCTCACTGACATTGCCAGGCCAGGAATAGTTGATAAAAGCTTCCATGGCTTCTTGGTTCATGGTTTTTTGTTTTTTCCCCGTCTCTTCTGTGAAGTACTCTAAAAAGTAGTTGATCAACAGGGGAATATCATTTTTCCGCTCCCTTAAAGGTGGAATGTACAGGGGGATCACGTTCAGCTTGAAGTAAAGGTCTTCCCTGAATTTGTTCTTCGCGATAAGCTGCTTCAAGTTTTTATCAGTGGCTGCTATTAGCCGTGTATCGATGGAAATGGATTCTGTCGATCCTATGGGTTCATACTTTTGTTCTTCGATCACTCTTACCAGCTTGGCCTGCGTCTTCAGGCTCATATCTCCGATCTCGTCCAAGAACAGCGTACCCCCATCAGCAAGGAGCAGCTTTCCTTTCTTATCTTTAACGGCATTGGGCAAGGCTCCTCTGACATAACCGAACAACTCGATCTCGATCAGATCATCAGGAATGGCCGCGGAATTTATCTGGATAAATCGTTTATCTTTTCTAGGGCTTTCCTGATGGATCAACTGAGCGACGAGTTCTTTTCCCGTTCCGTTTTCTCCGTAAATGAGAACTCTTCCATCTGTCGGTGCCGCAGTCTTTGTTCTTTCTCTTAACCTTTGGATCGGAGCACTCTTTCCGATCAGCTTATATTTGGCTCTAATTTGCTCGCGGAATTGAATGTTTTCTTCCTCTAATATTTTCTGCTTCAGTGCGTTTTTTGCGGTCAGAATAACTTTTTCCAGGGTGAGAGGTTTTTCGAGGAAATCAAAAGCACCCAGTTTAGTCGCCTTGACGGCCATATCAATAGACCCGTGCGCGGTGATGATGATGACTTGTGTGTTATCTTCCGTGTTTTGAATATTTTCCAGAACCTCGATCCCGTTCATCTCGGGGAGTAGTATGTCAAGAAAAACAAGGCCGAGATTGTCCCCTTTCAACAGGTTAAGGCCTTTCTCTCCTGAATCTGCTGTTTTAACGAGGTAGTTCTCGTCTTCTAGGATCCCCTTGAGTGAGGACCTGATTCCGGCCTCGTCATCGATAACGAGAATTTTGTCTCTGATCATGCGGGTATCTGTATGATGAATTTGGCTCCAAAAGGCTTATTGTTCTCGGCGTCAATGGCACCGTTGTGTTCGTTGATGATTTGATTCACGATCGCTAAACCCAGTCCTGACCCCTTTGACTTGGTTGAAAAATGTGGCAGGAAAAGTTTCTCCTTGTCCTTTTTAGAAATTCCTGGACCTGTGTCAGATACTTCCACACGAATACTCTGGTGCTCGCGATCAAAAGATGTGTTGATGTTGATTTTTCCCTTTTTGTTCATCGCATCGATCGCGTTATCAAATAGATTGATAAAAACACGCTTCATTTGTTCTGGGTCGAGCTGGATGGACGATGGTACATTCGGCGCAAAGGAAGTGTCAAAATCGATATCGGAGAAGATTCCCTTAAAAAGAGAAATAGTGTGATTGATGACATCATGGATGTCTGCTGATTGGAGGCGGATAGCAGGCAGGCGGGCAAATGTGGAAAATTCATCCAAGAGTGATTTGATCGTTCCAGCCTCCTGGACGATGGTGGCGACTCCCTCTTGAATGATGTTGTTGCTTCCCGTGTCGTTCTTGGTGAGGTTCTTGATGATGCGTTCCGCAGATAACTGGATCGGTGTGAGCGGGTTTTTGATCTCATGAGCCACACGCTGAGCGACCTCTTTCCATGCCACGATCTTTTGGGCCTTGATCAGCTGTGTCAAGTTTTCAAGGACCACGATCATGCCGGAAAACTCTTGGTTTGATTGTTTAAGAGGAGAAAGAGTCAATCCAAAGACGGCGTTCTGTTCATTGATACTGATCTTTATTTCTTTGTCGGAGAGATGGTATTTCTTCTTAAGGCCTCTCTGGATGTTCTCCACGATCTCTGTATATTCAGGGTCGGCAAGAACATCGTTATAGTTTTTTCCGATAAGGCTCTTCTCTTTCAACCCGAGCATTTCGCGTGCCGAGGGATTGATGGTCGTGATTGTGCCCTCGGCATTGAGGGTGATGACTCCTGTGGTAATGTTGTTCAGGATGGTTTCGATATACTGTTTTCGTGCTGCCAGCTCGGCCGTTTTTTGTGCGATGTTGTGCTGGCTTTCTTTCAAGTCGGATGTCATTTCATTGAAGGAATCGATGAGGATTCCCAGTTCGTCAGACGCCGGAGTCTCGACCTTGACATTCAGGTTCCCCTTAGAAACCTCTTTGGTTGCCTCTGCTAATTTTTCGATGGGAACGGTTATCCCTTTGGCGAGTTGAAATCCGATCCAGCTTGCCGCAAAGATGATGAGCAATGTCACAAAGATCAGTGTGATCAGATAGAAAGTTTTTACCGGATTTTTCTGGATCTTGAGCTGACTATATCTCTGAACATAGGCCGTGATGTTATTGATACGCTGCGCATAGTTCTGAGGAAGAAACTTCCCTGTAACAACGAGCAGATTTCCCACATCTGGAATACTGAAGGATACTCCTCTGCGGATCATCTCACCGTTGCCCATGGAATCGATCCGTTTGATCTGTTCCCCAAGTTGAGCTCTTCTCACAAGGTTTAATGTCAGATCCTGGTAATCTTGGAGTGGCAGATCTGGGTTTAGATAGGAGAATAGTTCCTCATCATCCAAGTAGATGCCGATCTCGTCAAGCTTGTACTCTTTCAGCTTGGCGCGGACAAATTCCATCAAGGGGCGTCGGCGTTCCAGGTCGATGAGATTCTGCTCTTGTATGGCCTGACTCATATGTTGGGCGTAGTGCAGGGTGACTTCTTCATTGTTGAGATAGAAGCCGTCGGCGAGACTTTTGGTGTCGTTAAGGATCGTATCAATCGGTGTTCGGAACCACTGTTCAATGTTTCTGCTGATCAGGTCACTGGAAAAGAGGAAGAGCAACAGGGTGGGAATGAGAGACAGGGAGATGAAGAACAGAATAAGTTTTGTTTTGAACTGGGCTCCAGCGACTTTTCGTTTTCTCTCAAGATAGAGTTTTATCAAACTCCGTGCAAAAACGAACAGGAGGATGAGAAAGAGCAGAAACACAATGATTTGCAGAGAGAGCAGGAGCACGTTAGTGACTGAAGTGGGAGAGAATTGTTGTGCCTCTCGGAGGAAAAATTGAGCGACAAAGAAAAGGAGGATCAGGGTAACCATGATGCCCCCTAATACTCGAGGGCCTTTTCTCTTTGTGTCTTCCATCTTTATCTTATTTGTTCAGCATTGTTATCTGAGTCCAGGATGAATTCATCAATGTTGTCGAGGGTGATTCGGATATTTTTTTTAACGGCTCCGGACGGTCCGAAGGGTTTTCCTCTTTGATTGTTCAGGGTGTAGGTGAGACCTCCTGCGTTACCCACATCGATCACAAGCTCTTCACGTGCGACAACCTGGAGTTTTCCTCCCGGCAATTTGATGCCTTCGTAGATCTGTTCACCATCGGCATATACTTGAATCCATGTATCATTATGAAAAGAGATGTTCAAATTCAGTTCTTGGATCTCTTCCTCGATTTCCTCTGCGGGCTCTGTGTCAGGAGGTGGTAGGACAGCATCTCTTTGAGTTGTGCTTTCGGTGGTGGAAAGTTGAATCGGAGGAGGTGCCTCCTTACCTCGGAAAATGAAGAAAAGCGCCACTAAAACAGCGATGACAGCAGCGCCAAAGGCGGCGATCTTGATCACATTCTGGATATTCATCGGTAAGGTCTGGGAGCATATCTTTTCTTCCTCTTTTTCACCCTGATCAAGGAATTGTAGGGCGTCGTGGTATTTGTTCAAGACGCTTTCCTCTTCCAGTCCCAAATATTTAGCATATCCCCGGATGATACCTCTTGTGAAGAACTTCCCGGGGAGTGCATCGAACTGGTCATCTTCTAAAGCCCTGAGGAATCGAATGTTTATCTTTGTGG
>WTAW01000125.1 GCA_013139435.1 Candidatus Aminicenantota bacterium
GCGCATGACTTCTAAGTTCTCTTTTGTCAACCTCCACTGACTGCCATGCCGTACTTTATACTCTTTCCCCAATTTTTGTTCTTCGCTGAAGCAATATTGTTCCAATGTGGTGTGAAAATCTTTGCAGACTGCAACAGTAGCCTCATGTTTACCTATATGAAAGTACACATAAGCCAAAAGGATACGTGCATGCAAACTCTCGGGGAAATGGGAAAGTTCATTTTTACAGACCCTCACAACATCTTCATATTTTCCTGTTCGGAAGTAGCAGAAGCCTAATCGAAGCCGGATTTCTGTTTTTAAAGGATTTTCGATTAGCGCCTGTTCGAAGTAATAAATGGCCTGGTCATAATCCATAAGATCCATGCTTTTTTGGGCCTTCTTAAGAAAGTCCTCTTTCGCTTGACTGGTAGAAGGAATCATCACAAAAAAAGCAATTAACATTGAAGCTATGATAGTTTTTTGTCTCATAACAGACCTACCTGAACTATTATTTATCCTTTTTTTGGGAAAAACAAGATTGTGACAAAAACATCTTTGTTGAGAGCTCTCGTTTCTAGAGTGAGGAGATTTTTCGATAAGACGCTAGTTAGTCTTTGAAAGTTGTGGAGACTTTATTCCGACCTGTCTTTTTGCTGTGGCGCATCAGGCCGTCGACGCGATCCATGATCGTTCTTGTGTTATCACGCAATCGTGCAATTGTAGCTCCTATAGAGACGGTTACGGATAGAAGTTTTGTTCCCACTTGGATATTCGATTGGGAGATCAGAAGACGAAGTTTGTTCGCCACAAGGTCTAGCTTTGCTTCCTGGATGTTAAAGATTATGACTAGAAACTGTTCTCCAGCCCAGCGTCCGACAATATCATAAAAGCGGATGTTGTTGGCAAGGGTCCGAGAGACCATACGCAGTATTTTATCTCCGACAACTGTACCATGTGTTTCGTTTATTGCGGTGAAGTGATCGATGTCGATGAGAAGAATGCCAAGGGGAAGATGATGTTTGTTCATTTCGTCCAACCGGAGTATGACCTGAGCTTCCAAATAGGCTTTGTTGCCCAGTTCTGTTAGAGGGTCGAGGAGGCTCATTTTTCTGAGTTCTTGAGCCTTCTGGGGAATGAGGACCTTTGGGGAAGTATCGTAAAAAGTTTCGACGGCACCGATTATTTTTTGCTCTGAATCCATGATAGGCATAATGCGCATAAAGACTGGCAAGCGATAGCCTTCTTTATGGTGCAGGTAAGCCTCGAAGCTGCGGATTTTTCCATCCCGCATGGTCTTTTCGACAGGACAATCATTTTTACAGATCTGAAGGTCATCATGATTGGAGGGGATCAAGATGTCCTCGAAGCATTTTTGCCCTATGACCTCAGCTTTAGTGAAGCCACATATTTTGACGGCCCCTTGGTTCCAGAAGAAGATGTTACGTTGGCTATTTATTAAAGCGACACCATCGTTCAGAAATTCGATGATATTTTTAAATAAATCACTGTTGATCGGTTTGATTAAGTCCATGCAGCTCCTTACCAAACAAGTGCTCTGGCAATAATATATCCGCCCCATATGATTTATAACAGAGAAAAAAATGAAAGTCAAAAGCAATTTTTTGAAGAAACTAGGTCATATAACCCCCAGTTATATTTTTCAACCCATGTTGACTTTCTCATAACTACCAGCTATAAAAAGAGTACTCTGTGGATGGGGTGAACATATGCCGGGAATTTTAGGAATAAAACTCAGGATTGAGAGAGAGAATCTTGGGCTCACCCAAGAAAATCTGGCCAAGGCTGTGGGATTGTCCAGCGAGTTTATTTCCCAGCTGGAATTAGGCAAGAGAATGCCAAGTCTCGGCTCTCTGAAGAGCATTGCCGAGTTTCTTAGAAAGGATGTCTCTTATTTTATACGAGAGAGAGAGACGGCCTTCGAAATACTCGTTGGCCAGAAGACTATCGATACTCGAGCCAAATCACAGCTTAAAAAATTTAAAAAATATTGTGATGATTATCTCAAATTGGAGGAAGCTGTGGGACGAAGGCTGGAACTGGCACCTGCATATTCTCACATCAGTCCGGATAGACTCGCAATCGAGGAACGGAGGAGACTCGGGTTGGGCGATTCTCCGATCAGGAATATCTTTTTACTTGTGGAGCTGAATGGATTGCGTGTTTATCGACAGGCCCTATCCGAAGAGTGCAAGATATCTGGGATATTTATCTATTTTGAGATTAAAGAGGCAGCCTTTGCTCTAATAAACAGGAACCTCTCAGTGGGTGAACAGGTCTTTGTGGCGGCTCACGAGTATTATCACTATCTTAAAGATCGATATACGGATCCTATTATTGACAATCCTGATGTTTTTATGGAGGAATATGTGTCTCTTTACCACCCTCGAGAGAAATTCGCCCAGATTTTTGCTCGACGTTTTTTAATGCCTCCCACTAAAATCAAGGCTATTATCGAAAAAGACTTGAGGTCGAATCGATTGGATTTTGAGGATGTCGTTTATCTCAAACGATATTTTGGAGTGAGCACCCTTGCCATGATCCAGGCCCTCAGGGAACTTGAGTATATTGATTACGCGCAGTATAAGGAATTCCAAAGTCTCGATGATGTAGCTTACGAAAAAACTCTTTTTGGAAAGTCCACCGGCGTGGAGTCAGTCCCAAAGGGGAAAATCCTCCCTTCAGACAGATTCAAGAGCCTCGCCGTTCTCGTATCCACTGCGCAGAAAAAGGTGTAAGGCATCAATCAGCCCAATCCACCCGAGTTAAGATCGAAAACTTCGTTATAGCGCTTGTTTCCGCTCTTATCACATTCCCATAAATGTGCTATATTCTTTGAGGACAAGGGGAAATGCAACAATGAAAAGTGGGCGGACCTTCGGCTATCTGATCCTGGGCTTTTTTGTCATAGCGATAAGCGTCTATGGCTTTAATCGGTTGCGTCAGAGACCGTGGATTCCTAAGAATATGCCCTTATCGTCCATCAAACAGTTGAGCCACAATGAAATCATGTCTGATAAGGATGTAGAATTTATCCTAAGTCAGAGATCGATCGGAGATAAAGCTCAGGTCCTCTATGAGACAGATGGAGCCGTTCGACAACGCGAAGTCCAGCTTGTTGCCTTTTATTCCCAAGCGCCATTTCTTATCATTTACCTCATCATAGGTTTGACCTGTTTCACGATCGGAATTGCGGTCATCATTCTCCGTCCGGATGATCTCATGGCGCAGATTTTCTTTCTTACTGTCGTGGCCTTCTCATCAACGACCATCATTAACCAAGGGTTTTCTTTTCTTAGGGAGGGGTGGATCTCCTATTTTCCCGGAGTACTGTATTTCCTCCTGATCCCTATGGCCCCTGCCTTACTTTTGCATTTCATACTCATATTAACAAAAAGAGATATGAAGTGGAGTTTGATTTTTATCTACGTGCCGGCTTTTCTTTTTGCTAGTGCCCTTATTTTTCTATTTCTGTACTCCGTTCTTCATTCTTCCATCGCTCACTTCAGGTTTTATCAAACGGTATACTATCTGTTTCGTTTTTACCTTGTTCTCTACGTTATAATCTCTGTCTTTATGCTTGTTTCTGGCTTTAGAAAAGCTTCTATGACAGAGGAACGGGCTCAGATCAAATGGATTTTATTTGGGATTTTTGTCGGTGTTGGCCCATTTATCCTTTTGTACCAATTACCTCAACTGTTCAGGAGTGCCCCTCTGATTTCAGATGAGTTCTCGAATGTCTTTTTTATCTTTCTCCCCCTGGCTTTTGCCTTTGCGATCATCCGATTCAGGTTGATGGATATAGAACTCATCATTAACAGAAGTCTGGTTTATTCTATTTTAACGATTTTCACAGTGAGTGTTTATCTGTTTTCCGTCCGTTTTCTGCATGAATTAGTCTCTCGGCTGGTGAATATCCAAGAAGCCGTAGTGGCGGCTTTTGCCGCTCTCGCTGCAGCCGCAGTCTTCCATCCAGCACGGAGAAAGATCCAGCATTTTGTGGACAAATCTTTTTTCCGTGTCAGTTATGACTACCGAGAGAGTATCCGGAGTTTTAATGACAAAGCTCACCAGATGGCTGACAAGGATCATCTGGTGGAGTACTTTGCGGCAAAGATGGATCAGACATTGCCTCTTGAATCCTTGGGTATCCTCGTATATTCGGCGCAGGGGAGTAAAAAGACTGCCATTGTAATGAAAGATGGCGGGAAAAAACTCGAACAGCTGTCCACCGAAGTTTTTGACCGGATTCAAATATCGGCTAAAAGAAGGGCTGTGCGCATGGAAGAAGGGATAGACTTTTCTAACGAATTGATATTAGCAGACGCTGATTTAGAAGTTGTCATATCTCTGCCCTTTAAATTCATGACATTGAAGGGTTTTATGTTATTGGGAAGAAAGAGATCCGGAGAAAGATATTCGCTTGACGACCTGGATTTGCTCCTTAGTCTGGCCGACGGATTGGCCCTGAATCTGGAACGAATTACACTCCAGGAGGAAGTTTATCTTGAACGGGCAGAGAAACAAAAATTAGACGAGCTCAGCCGCATGAAGACTGAATTTATTGCGACGGTCTCACACGAGTTGAGGACACCCATGAGTTCCATTCATGGTCTTTCGGAAATGTTGCAGGATGGAAGAATTAAAGATAAGGCCAAAAAGGAAGAGCTTTTGGGTGTTATGGCAGATGAGTGCTCCAGGCTCACTCGGTTTGTGCACAACATCTTGGATATAGGGAAGATCGAACAGAATGTGAAAACATACAGCTTTTCAAAAGAAGAGATTCAGCCTTTGGTAGAGGAAGTCATTGCACTGTTCCATGGAAAGCTCATAAAGGAAGGGATCGTGCTCCATAAAGGCCTCCCCGAAAAGGCCATCACATTAAAGATTGACAGAGATGCCATCAAGCAGGCTTTGACTAATCTTTTAGACAATGCTATAAAGTATTCGACTGACGAAAGGGAGATAAGCGTTCGGCTTATTGGAAACAAAGACGAAATTGAGATCCAAATCCAGGATAAGGGAATTGGGATCTCCGCGGAAGATCAGAAAAAGATCTTTGATGATTTTTTCCGTTCACCCGAAGCTATCCGGAAAAGTCCAATGGGTGTGGGCTTGGGATTGAGAGTCGTCAAATATGTCATGGAGGCCCATAGGGGAGAGGTTAGGATCAGGAGCCAACTCGGGAAAGGCAGCACAGTGAGTCTCGTATTTCCAAAGCTATGAAGAAAATACTGATCGTCGAAGATGACAAAACTTTAAGGGAAACCTTAATTGCGGCGCTTGAGTTAGAGAATTTTGAGGTCCTTGGCATCGCGGATGGGGAAGAGGGGTACAGAATGGGGAGCGAAGAAAGGGTCGACCTCATTGTTCTGGACTATGTTCTTCCATCCATGAATGGCTTTGAGATCTGCAAAAGGCTCAGACAAGAGGGAAATTCCACTCCTATTATATTCCTTACGGGTGAGAAAAAGGATGAACTTGACAGAATATTAGGGCTAGAGATAGGGGCGGATGATTATCTCCTCAAACCTTTCGGGACAAGAGAACTCATTGCTCGCATCAACGCCGTTCTTCGCAGGGTTTCGCCTGAGAGTCCAGAGATCGAAGAATTGTCCTTTGGGGATGTATCCATTAATTTTAAAAAACAGGTCGCCATAAAAGGAAAAAAAGAAATTCCTCTTACAGCGAAAGAGATCGGCCTTCTCAAACTCTTGTCAGAACATGAAGGGGAGGTCGTGAGTCGGGATAAAATTCTCAACGAGGTCTGGGGTTACGATAACTATCCCACAACACGAACAATAGACACGTTCATACATAACTTACGAAAAAAAGTTGAGGATGATCCTTCCCATCCCGTTCATCTCATCACTGTGCCTTGGTCGGGTTACAAATTCATCAAATGATCTTTGAGATACTACCTCAGGAACTTTGT
>WTAW01000013.1 GCA_013139435.1 Candidatus Aminicenantota bacterium
ATGACGGCGCTTTTGAATGCTTTAACAAAGCTATAGCTTTAAAACCGGATGATTATAATGCGTGGTTTTGCTTGGGACATTTACTCAATATCTGCAAAAGCTATAGGATGGCCATCGACACATTAAACAGAGCCTTATTATCGAATCATTCACAGGCTGCAGAAGGATTTATATCAGGATTTGAATTTGGTTTATTTAATGAGAGCGAAATAAACGATGAGTTAGCCGCTCTCCGGGCTTGTATTGAAGAGTTGGAGCTGAAACCCAATAATCTTGCGGCCAAGTATATTAAAGCGCACACGCTCCACAGCATCGCAGTCAATGTGGAGAGTCGCAGTGATCTCTTTAATATTAAAGGGTCCGAAATTATTAAAGAGGAAGTTGCAGAATATTTATACGAAAGAGCAAAAACCTGTGCATCCCGCGCTGAAAAAAAGCGGATGCTTCGACACCTTTCTCAAGCGCTAATATTATACGAGGAATTGAGGAGCCGGCTATTGTATGACGAAAGCTTTCAAGAATACTTTAGCGATGAAGAATTTGTAGAAATTGTCGGTGAATTTGATGAGCCGTTTTAATATATTTTTGATTCATAAGCCTGTGGGGATGTTCCCTTCCACGTCCTCGAAGATGTCCACAACCGCATGGTCCAGCACTGTAAATGTCAAGGACTTTTCCCATCACTGTGGTAAGGACATTTCCAGGCGCTATCCGAAGAAAGCTACGGCCATCTGGAAAAAGATGGCCCGTCTAAAATAATTATCCTTAGATGTCACTTTTGGGCCCCAAAATAGTGCCTCTAAGGGCCTATTTGGCCCTATATAACGACTTAACTTGCTGATATTAATAATTACTGTGGTCCGACCCTAATTTCCAATTTGATTTGCCAAATTTGCAACCGCTTTGACCGATTTCCGCGAGAAGAACGAGGATAAGAAATTGACAAGCTGGGGATCGACTTAAATATGTCTATGATTTTGGTGATTGGATAGAACATGAAATCATCGTCGAAAAGATAGCATCGCCTCAGGGCTGAATATCTCCACTGAAGGTCGGTGAATCGACGCCCGCAAACGGTTCCACTTTTCTCATGCACAGGTCCAGATGGCTCGCGAGCTGGGAATGGATCCCAAGAAGCTCGGTAAGCTTGACAACAGCGATCAGGAACTGTGGAAGATGCCGCTCAAGCAGCACATCGAGCATCTCTACTTCAAGCGGTTCGGCAAAGAACGCCCGGATGCGGTTCGGTCCATCGAGGAGAATCTGCGCCGTGACGAGGAAAAGAAGGCTTACAGACGCGAGGCGAAGCTCCGACGTCGGAAGACCAAGACGGCTAATTTTTGATACGAGCTCTGCCTTAAAATTTGAGGAATCACTACTTCTCTATCAACTTTTTAAAATATTTCAGAAGAGCTCTAAAATCACCCAATTTGTTCTGAATGATCTCATGCATCTCTTTTGGAGAAATCTCGAAATAAAAATGTGTCAAGCGGTTTCTATAACCAGCCATTTTGTAAAGATTTTCTTCTGCAAAATCCATTGGAACAATCTTTTGCCTTCCC
Organism: Candidatus Aminicenantota bacterium; assembly: GCA_013139435.1. GTDB lineage: Bacteria > Acidobacteriota > Aminicenantia > Aminicenantales > Aminicenantaceae > WTAW01. The sequence continues at coordinate 1,563 of WTAW01000013.1, forward strand.
ATTTCCACAGCCATCTTCTTATATTCATCTACCATTGCCCCAGGAATCCTCGACAAAACATGAGCGCAGATATCAAAAGTTGCCTCTAAAGCATACCTTAAATAGTGTTCGGAAATTGCAAAATTCTCACCATCCAGAAATTTATTGAGCGGCAAAGACTTTAAATCCTCCAGTTTTCTCAAGGAATTTTCGATGACGCCTATTCGATCCAGGATTGTTTCTCTCTTTAGCTTTAAATCTTTCATATTCTTTCCAATATGGCGCTTTCGCGAAGATCATAAAGATATTTAAGGTCGCAGTACCTTTTCAGGACATACTCTTCGTAGTCCAATCTTTTCTCCTGATGGCTTTCAAAAAGGACCTTAGCATTTCTTATGGCATTGAATTGGATGCGAATTGGAGCAAACTGTAAAAATACCAAATCAAACTCATGTTCCTTTGTTTTAAATCGGTGCCGAAGATAATCTTGTGGCAAAACTTCTGTGAAGATTTGATAGAGCTCGATATAGGGACTCATTGTTTTATCGATATATTTTTGGGGATTTTCAAAAACAACACCTAAATCAACATCGCTTAATGGGTGGATGTTTCCTTCGGCTTGAGAGCCAAAGAGGTAAATGGCCAGAATATCTAGCTTTTTGAATCGCTCGACATGTCTTTTCAAAAATTGAATTTTAAGCATTTTTGCCTTTTCAGATGAAGATATCATACTCGAAGCTGAAAGGTCAATTTCCGACCGACTGTTCTAACTGGATTCCCATCACATCCTCTGCATTTTTTTGATCTACATTCTGTGCACTCCCTGTGAGGAATTTTTAAAAGACATCAAGCAAATTCCCCTACGTGGATATCTTCATCTGTGAGAATTATCTTCTTTCCCTAACGTCATTTCTATTGCTATCAGATTAGCACGATCCAGCACGACCAAATCGGCTCTTTAACTCCAAACCGCATTTGAGACCTTTACATTTGAGACCTAAGCACAATAGGAAATAGGCAAAACAGATAAGACTGCCCTAAAAATGATCTTGACAGGAGATGATAACCCTGCTAAAATTCAGTTATAATTAATAATAACCCTGCTAAAATTCATAATATCATGTATATAACAAGGGATCTTGAGGAAAAAATCAGGTCATATCTTGATAAGCCAGAGATCATTGCTATCATAGGCCCTCGACAAAGCGGAAAAACAACACTTATGAAAGAAATTTTCAAGTCGCTCTCTAAGGCCGTTTATATTGATTTTGAAGATAGAGATACTCTCAGCCTGTTTAACAACGACATTAAATCTTTTTACGAGCTCCATGTTATGAATGCGGATTATCTTTTTATAGACGAGTTCCAATATGCAAAAGAAGGGGGGCAAAAATTAAAATATCTTTTTGATACGCATAAATTGAAGATCATAATCTCAGGTTCTTCAGTCCTGGATTTGACACATCAGGCTATCAAATTCCTCGTCGGTCGAATATTCGTATTTTATCTCTATCCATTTAATTTTGGAGAATATCTCCGCTTCCGAGATTTTTCTCTTTTCAAAAACATATATGCAGATATCAAGTTTAAGACCGATGGATATCTTAGGGGAGAATTCAGGTCGCTTCCTTCAGTCTCAGATGCCGTCATTAAACGATGCACCAAATATTATCAGGAATTCGTGGTTTATGGTGGATTCCCAAGGGTTGTGCTGGCTGAAAATGAGGAAGAGAAAATTACCATATTGAAGAACATTTACAATACATATTTTTTAAGAGAGATCAGAGACATCCTTCAATTGAGCACCGAAGAAAAGATGCAAAAATTGATCAAAGCCCTCTCCCTACAAGTAGGCTCGATGGTGGTTTTCAAAGAACTAAGCCAATTGACAACTCTCAGATACGAAAAACTTCTGGATCATTTAAGTATTTTGGAAAAAACATTTGTCATAAAAAGAGTGCTTCCGTATTGCACGAATAAACGAATTGAGATAGCAAAGACACCCAAGATCTTTTTCCTCGACAACGGATTTCGTAATATTGTCATAAACAACTTCCAGAAGATCGGAGACAGAATTGATCGGGGAATCCTCAATGAAAATTTTATTGCATCCCAGTTGTTGAAATCGGAATATGATTTCAATTTTTGGCGCACCAAAGCGGGTGCAGAAGTCGATTTTATTTTAGAGGCAGAAGCGAAACTTGCTGCTATTGAGGTAAAGTCGACTTTACACTCAATGAAAGTCAGTAAAGCTATGATAAGTTTTCAGAAGAAATATTCCCCTCGCCGGATTGTGGTTACATCTGAAGGGTACTTTGATTGGGATAAAAAACGAAACATCGCTTTCCTCCCAAATGCTTTTATTTAATCTGTTTCTCTTCTCCTCGATAGCCCGGTAAAGCACTTTTTTCTTAAAGCGGCCATTTTGCCCCCGGAAATCGCTTCTAAGGTCTTTTATGGCATGAAAAAATGGCTTAATGTTTTTATAAAGAATAGCTTAGTGCGGCCCGACCCCAATTTAATGAGTGGTAGTCTGGCTATTTTTTTATGTAATGAAAAATAGTCTTGACTATATTTCATTTGTATCTCCCTTGCCTCCGCTCTGAGAAAGTTTCAAATGGCCCTAAAGGTGCCCGCCGTTCAGCTTGTGAGTGAACATGAGGGCTACCAAATGATTTCCAATGATGGCCAACATATCCTTATAGCACCTGCCTATCAATGGCTCTCCCAATTGCCGTAATATATAATCCAATAATCTTCTAATTTCGAAAATCTTATGATGCTCATCGTAATAAACGGATCCAAAAATCAGGCATCATGTCAAAAAATCTTCCGAAGCCCT
>WTAW01000082.1 GCA_013139435.1 Candidatus Aminicenantota bacterium
TCTGTATTTTGTAACAAAATCAAAGCGAGACGGAGTACAAAGATGAAAACACTTTTTAAAATCTTTACAATCGGGCTGTTTCTTTCTCTTTCGATATATCTCCAGGCCTCCGATGTTCAAGTCAAAAAAATCACAGGTGAAAATGACCTCCCAGAAAATATCTGTTCAAAGTGGCAAAAGGGAGACTACCTTATATCGGATGGAAAAACCCTAACGATCATTGGAGCTTCATCCCGACACCTGGGATTATCCAATGGCAACTACGCAACAGATAACGCCATGGGCAGCCTCATCAGTTTTGTTCCCGCGGGGCAAAATCTCGTGTGTGACATGGCTATCGGCTCGCCTGACATCAGAATAAAAGAAAATCGTAAATATGTATACTACACAGCCATTACACCCTCGACAAAAAAATCACCTGGAGAGGATCTCGTTTTTGTCGCGACAGGCAGATACACAGGAGATAACGGAGAAAAACTGGACATAGAGACATCATACACATTCAGCCCGGATGCTGGAGAGATCGCAGTGACTTCCCGTATTCGAAACGCGGGCGTTGTTGAGATCAATGACTTAGATTATTCTTTATACTTTGGGGCCTATCACAGCTATTCATTCAGCCCATACCATAAAGAAGACCATCCAGAATTGAATTTCAGAGTCTATCCCAAAAAAGGCTACTCCCTGGGAAGACTAGATCTTAATCCACCCAAAGAAGATGACGAGCCGAACCCGGGCAAATTGAATCCTGGAGAAGAACACACGATCCGCCACAGCCTTTTTGTTGATAAAAGCGGAGAAAAACTTTTAGATACCATTTACCAGAATTTACATCAGAACACTGAATTGGCAACCTTCCAATTCGATAATTTTAACGGGAGCACTTTTGAGATCATTGTCAGGGATCCCCTGACGTCTTCTGTCTTCTATCGATCTTTTCATAAAAGGATGCCAACCCTTCAAATCCCTCTGCCCAAAGGCCTGTACCAGGTACAGGCTCACTTTTTTCCCGCAGTCGTCGAAAAGCTTTTTCGCTTTGGGAGTGGAGGCGAAAATGTATGTGTTCTTGAGAGCACAGCCATAGGCACGGTCTGGGTCAAGATCACTGACAAAAAAGGCGAATACGTTCCCGGGAAGGTCAGTTTTATCGGTCTCGACCCGACTAGAACTCCGTATTTCCTCCCAGAGAATCCCGTGGAGAACGGAAAACGCTGGGAAACGGCAAAGAATTCAAAATTTCCTCCGAAGTAAGGCCTAGAAACCCCATTGCCTGTAGGAACATATCTTGTGACGGCTTCCCGGGGGCCTGAATATTCCCGGGACCAAGAAATCGTGGAGGTCCTGAAGGATGAACGCATTGAGTTGACTTTTGCAGTAGACAGAGTGCTCGACACCACAGGATTTGCTTCTGTCGATCCCCACATGCACACGATCTATTCCGATGGACGTATGGATGTTGAAGAACGAATAAAATCCGTCGTTGCAGAAGGAGTGGACGTGGCGATGGCGACAGATCATAACATTGTTATCGATTATCTTCCGATTTTGAAAAAGCTGGGCTTTGAGGATGAGCTGACCACCATTATCGGAAACGAAGTCTCTGTCAGAGGACTGATCCATTACAACACCTATCCTCTTACCTACAGAGGGAATGAAGACAAGAACGGAGCTATACTTGCGCTCGCCGATAAGACTTCACTTCTCTTTGAAGCCAGCCGGCAGAAAGACCCCGGAGCCCTCATCCAGGTGAATCACCCGAGAGCGGGAACGATCGGATATTTCAACAACCTGCAGTTGGAGACGGAAACAGCGGCCTCCGCAATAAACAGCTTCGACATTTCCTTCGACGTTCTTGAATCATTAAACGGCCCTTATGCCTATTCATCTAACTCTGTGGCTATTCAGGACTGGCTAAATCTCCTGAATAGGGGGTACTACAAGCCCCTTGTCGGCTCTTCAGATTCTCACAGTATCGATGGGGATGAACCCGGCTATTCCCGGACTTATGTCTACTACAAAGGAGACAAGGGGAGAGATCTAGACACAAGGGCAGTGATCGATGCGATCAAAAAAGGCCACTCTTTTGCCAGTAATGCCCCCATTGTGGAGCTTTTGGTCAACGAAAATTTTATTCCGGGAGATTCTTGCTCAGCGCCCGATGGAAAAGTGAACATCCATCTGAGAGTCCAGAGTGCACCCTGGGTCTCACTGAACGAGGTTAAGATCCTCATAAATGGCGAAAGAAGGCTCGTTTTTCCGGTCAATGCAGCACGAGCAGACGCTGTCAAATTCGAAAAGGACATCGTATTGACCCTGGACAGAGACGCCACCATCATCGCTGAGGTTATGGGCAAGAAAAGCCTCTATCCCGTGGTTCAGGCAATTTCTAGAGATGGCCTCCTGGAAGACGCGGTTCTCCCCTATGCTTTAACAAATCCCGTCTTTGTGGATGTGGATGGGAATGGGGCATTCGACCCTCCACTCGCACACAAAATCGAATGGGTCGAGCCAACAGGAGAGAAAAAAATCATTGAGCGATAACAGTTCGCCTGGATTATTTCAGGATAGAAAAACAAACGAAGAAATGCACAGAACAATGCCGTTAACAGCCCTGGTCACTGGCGCAACCGGCTTCATCGGGAGCCATCTCGTGGAAGCTCTTGTGGAGCAAAACTGGAGAGTGACATGCCTGGTGAGGCCGAAGAGTCGCACGGGTTTACTTGAAAAATTTCCTGTGAACATCCTTAGAGGATCTGTGGAGGACGGGGTTTTTCTCGCAGAGGCTGTGAAAAACCAGGATTATATCTTTCACCTGGCCGCCCGGATCCGCTCCGCGCGGCGTGAAGTGTACGACCGGGCGAATCACCTGTTCACCCGAAATCTTGCCCAAACATGCCTGCGGGAGAATCCCGATGTTAAGAGGTTCGTCTATGTTTCCTCCATAGCGGCTGCGGGCCCCACTTCATCCGTAGAGATCCAGGATGAAACGCGAACTCCCGCACCCACATCTGAGTACGGCCGGACTAAGCTCAAAGGAGAGGAAGCTATCACAGAAATATGGGACCGTATGGATGCAACGATCATCCGGCCGCCCAATGTCTACGGACCTCGGCAGCAGGAAACGGAACTGCTTATAAAACTCATAAAGAAACGTTTCGTTCCGCTGCTGAAACACGACCGAAAAACCACAAGTCTCATCTTCATCAACGACCTGATAAAGGGCATGCTCCAGGCCTCTCAATCCCCAAGTGCCAATCGGCAGATCTACTATCTTACAGATGAGAGAGGCTATTCGTGGAAAGAAGCCATCCTCACGATCAAGAAACATGTCCTTGGTACCTCCCTCTATGTTCCCCTATATGAGAACATCATCTTCTCAGCCGCCTGGTTGACAGATGTCCTTAAGTCCATGCACTTGGTCAAATCTTATTTCGGACGCCGGGCCTGGAGAGCGATGGTCCAGACATCCTGGCTTTTTTCCTCCGATAAAGCATCGCGGGATTTTGGGTTCAGAGCCAAGTATTCACTCGATGAGGGGATCAAAGAAACTGTCGCGTATTACAAGCGGTTTGCGATATAAAGGAGTTTCTGGTAAATATATGGTTGAACACTTTGTTAAAGAGTCTCCGATGACAAAGACCGGAACAATCGATTCAAAAAAAGTCATTTGCATCATAAACCCCTATGCGGCGAATAAAAAATGGCAGCGCAACGCGCTCCTTCGCAAATATCTCCAGAAAAACCTCCCCGGCCGTATCATCGACAATCCAGAAGACAAGGCCTCCATGGTAGAGATAGTCAAAGAACTGTGCCTCGATCATGATATTATCGTTGCTGCCGGGGGCGATGGGACCATAGCCGATGTTATCCAGGGGATCAAGGAAAGCGGCCGGATGAAAGAGGTCGCGTTGGGTATTGTTCCCTTTGGAAGCGGCAATGCCTTTATTACATCTTTAGGTATTCCGAGGAGCGTGGCCAGGGCCATCAAGATCATCAAAGAGGGGAAGACAAGAGAGATCGATCTCATCGATATCGAGGGGAAGGCGGCGGTTTTCGCTAGTGTGGGAGCCACTGCTCAAGTCCTGGTCGAAAAACTCCAGCACAACATTCCCGGATTTTTCGGCCATCTTCTCGCATCAAGAATAATGCTCAACCTGTCGAATTATGATCAAGAGATTGAGATCTTCGATGGTATCGATGACTCGGGCAATGAATTCGCCCATAAGGCTTTGAAGCTAAAGGTGTTCGACTGTGTTCTCGGAAAGGCCAGCCACTTCGGCTACAACTGGAAAGTCGCTCCGGAGGCGAAGATCGACGACGGCTATATCGATATCACTCTCTTCGAGATCAGCGGCTGGAGGTATTGGCTTTACTTTCCGAGCATCTATTTCGGCACATTCCAAAAAACGCAGAAACACTTTAAAGCGAAAAGGGTCATCCTCCGAGG